>CAZZGC010000053.1:0-15924 GCA_964653915.1 uncultured Thermodesulfovibrio sp. | reverse complement strand
GTGACCTCGACGTTTGCGTTAATCGCAGTGAAGACCGCCGTCAAACCTTTACAAATCGATATGCAATTAAAGCAACCTGCCTTTTACAAGCAAAGCGCCTTGGACGCAGTGCAAGAAGAAGCAGTTTTGTATCAAGGTATCGATGGTGACGCTTTTCCGCCGGTCTCCACTGATTGAAGATTAAATTTCATTAAACTTGGACTTATTATCCAGGCTAAAGCGAAGCGTCATGATCGCCGACAATAAAGGCAAGTGCTCGCATGCATGGCTGAGACATGAAGAAATGAATATTTTTCCTAAAGGAGGGGACTCAGATGATCAAACACGCCGCAGCAATAACAGAGAGTGGCCATTTCCCTTATTTCGGAAAGTCTTTCAGGGGAATTATCGCCGAGGCATGGAACAGGACCAATGGTGCGAAAATCGAACTTGTCAGCGCGGCAGTCGTCGCACAGATGGCATTGTCCATGGTCATCCTCGGTGCGTATGGCCTCAGTATGCTTCTGGGAGAATGGGGCAGAAATCTGTACATCGTTTATGCCTTTCAATATGGGTTAAGTACGCTCGCCTATCCGGTGCTTGCTGGAGTTATAATGATCGGTGTACGCAGGGCTGTGGGGAAGGAAATAGATTTTCCCATGGTCTTTCATTACTACACGATACCGGTACTTGTTCTCTCAGCAATATTTACATTTTTTGCATATGCAGTATTTGTATTTCTGTTTTATATGGGCATAGACCACTTCATCGCAAGGGTGAGTGTCCTGCCACTGCTGCCGTTGTTTGCCTTTGCCGTTCCCCTCGTTGCGGAAAAGGGCGTTAATCCGGCATCGGCAATCCCTGAGGTCACCAGGATATTTCTGAAAAACCTGCCGGTTGCATCAATGACGTATATATGCCTCTTCAGTATAAATATTGTCGGCGGTCTTACCCTGATAGGGCTTTTATGGGTCATCCCCCTGATCGCAGTGGCTAACGGGATCCTGTTCAGAAACCTCACAGGAGCAGCATTTTCAGGTGGGACGGCGGCTAGGGCTGTTCCGGCAAGGATTGACTCCGATCCTGCGCCCGCGGTGCAACAGAAGAAGCCCGTACTCCGCGGCAGCGGGATCGAAAATGCGATTGCCGTGGTCATGATAGTACTGTTAATCGCGGCCGCAGGCCTCAGACTTTACGCAATCTATGAGGAAGGTGCGATATATCCACCGGACCATGTGGCATTCAACGGGAAAAATGTGGGGGTCCTTTTCAACAAAGTTTTTTATCTCTTCACCATAGACGGTAAGTTGCAGCAGCGCGTTGATCTGTCCGATCTGGGTATTACCCGTGAACCGGCAGATATTGAACTCCTTAAAGATGGAAGTCTGCTCATCGGCGATATGAACAGCGGCGCTATACTGCGATGTGATATCGAAAACATGTCCTGTCTGAGGGCAGGCCCGCCGAAGGGTTTTGAGATAGCGGACAATTTCAAGTTTTACGTTTCTGAAAAAGAGGGGCTGATTATAGTGGGCGATACGAACAACCACCGCATCTTCGCACAGGATATGGAGGGCAGCCGGGGGCATGGGCTTGCAAGCGTGGCAAACATAGATTATCCAAATGACATTACATCAGACAGAGAAGGATATCTATGGGTCAGCAACACCTTTCATGAACGCATAATGAAGTTTCAGTTAAAAGACGATCTGCTAACCGATACGGGAAAATTGATCAAGACGAATATCGGCACTGCCGATATCGTCAGGATGATGGGACTTGCTGAAGATAACGGGGACAGAAAAGTACTGACCTCTCTTTCGGATCTGAAATCACTCGGCAAAAAGAGGCCCGGCATCTCCGGAATGCAGGATGATATTAAAAACAGTCTCAGTCACAGAAGACCGCTTGCAATGGCCTGGGGACCGGAAGGTAATGTATGGATAACTGCCAGCGATCCATACATCACCACCGCCGGAATACTGGTCATGTCTCCCGGGGGCAAGCGCATCAAGCATATCCAGCCGGGGAGCGGAGCGATCCCCGAGGATATCGTATGGATCGGGGACAGGATGCTGGTAGCGGATTCAGGCATGTTCAGATTCTACACTGTCGATACGTCCGATTTCAGCACCGAAGATTTCGGCGATGACAACTTCAGACAGGAGATCATGGAGGCCCGGGAGGAATTCGAATCCCTGCAGCTCATGAAGACATCGGCAGGGTACGCCCTGATGACGCTAGGCGCGGCAGTGATCGTACTTGTCGCTGTAGTCAGGATGAAAAAACGCTCTGAACAGTCTCCCCGGGGGGACGGAACGACCGGGTCGGGGACATCGAAGTCGTTTGCTCAGCAAGGACAGGGGGATCCTGATATTACATGATTTGGCCAGCCTTCCCTGTATTCCCTCTTTTGGGCAGGGATGGGGACAAAACATGAACGACAATATGAACCGTGCAACTTTGATTTGGCGATGGAGATTATTGTTGAGTTTGTCATAGAGGCCATCGGAGAATTAATCCTGCAAATCGTTACCGAGGTTTTGTTCGAGTTCGGATTCTACAGCCTTGCAGAAGTATTCAATAGAAAAAAAGAAAGGAATCCGGCATTGGCATTTGCGGGATATGCTCTCTGGGGGGCGATAATCGGGGGCGCCAGTCTGTTTATCTTCCCGGATTCTTTTATCAGGATTAAATCATTCAAGGTGTTGAATTTGATTATTACGCCGGTCCTGGCAGGCATGGTCATGTCCTCAATCGGGAAGTGGCGGCTTAAAAAAGGGCAGCGCGTTATGAGAATTGACAGATTCGGTTATGGGGCTGTCATATTGTAACCTTTGTCCATGATACGGTATGCTTTTTACATGCCGGGATCGAACCTCAAAATAGTTTTTTTCGGAACTCCCGAGTTTGCGGTGCCGTCGCTCAGAGCTCTTCTGTCCTCCGAGCACGAGGTACTTGCCGTTGTCACCCAGCCGGACAGGCAGAGCGGACGCGGCAGGAAACTGAAGTCACCTCCCGTAAAAGAGGCAGCGTCCGGGAGCGGCATCCCTGTGTCGCAGCCGGAAAGGGTGAAAGATCCTTTATTCCTGAAGCAGCTTGCAGATCTTGCTCCCGATGTGATAGTTACTGCTGCATACGGGCAGATACTTCCTGCAGAGATCATTCATATGCCGCCTCATGGCTGTCTGAATATTCACGCCTCTCTTTTGCCGAAATACAGGGGAGCATCTCCCGTAAATATGGCAATAATTAATGGTGAAGAAGTGACAGGAACCACAATAATGCTGATGGACGAGGGCATGGATACAGGGTCGCTGCTGCTTCAGGAGGAGATGAGGATAGAGCCGGGGGATACTGCAGGGACCCTTTCTGTGAAGCTGTCGGAGCAGGGCGCGAGGATGGTGCTGAATGCACTCGACGGACTGAAGAGCGGTTCGCTTTCCCCGACTCCTCAATCCGGGGAACCTTCTTACGCCCCTCTGCTGAAAAAATCGGACGGCATTATAGACTGGTCACTGCCTGCAGAGAAAGTTTGCAGTTTCATCAGGGGAATGAATCCCTGGCCTGCTGCATGGAGTATTCTCGGCGGCGAGAGGATGAAAATATTGATGGCTGAGCCGGTTCCTGAACCGGACGGAGCGACGGAGCATGAACCGGGTGAGATAGTACATATGTCAAAGGACAGTATGATCGTAGGTACAGGCGGAGGGCTCGTGTCCCTCAGGGAGATCCAGCCCCCCGGGAAACCCCCCATGCCTGCAAAGGCCTTTATTCAGGGCAGGCGGCCCGAACCCGGATGGAAATTTGAAGGGACATCCGAATGAAGACGTTTCTGAAGATCATAGCTTATACCATCTCGTTTGCTGCTGCCGGTGCCATAGCCGGTATGCTCATCTACAAGATAGTCTGGATGGACAAGATGGTACCGGTTCCGGATATTACAGGCAGGGATCTGACCGAGGCATCCGAAATCCTGAACAGGGATGGCCTTGTGATAAATGTGGAAGGGAAGAGAAATGATGATATTGTGGAAGAAGGTGCGGTAATCGAGCAGAGCATCAAGGCGGGACGCAGTGTGAAGTCCGGCACCGAAATAGGAGTCATAATCAGCATGGGCCCCCAGCTCTACACATTGCCCTCTTTCGAGGGACAGTCGCTCAAAGATGCCAGGCTCACATTGCGTAATCTGGGCATTACGGTACGGAAGGTTACGTGGGTGCATTCCGACGACGTTGCTAAAGGAAAGATAATAGCCCAGAGGCCATTGCCCGGTAATATCAAGAGTAATGAGATAAACTTTCTTGTAAGCCTGGGACCGTATAGTGTGACATACAAGTGTCCCTCTTTCATTAATATGACCACAGATGAGGCAAGGGCTCTCGCGGCCGAACTCGGGATCAGGCTTGTTGAGAAGGACAGCGGAAGCAGAATCATCTTTCAGAAACCGGAGGCAGGGGCGATAATCAAGAGGGGCGATTCTGTGGAGATAAGGCTGGGTAGAGGATGGGGGATGTGGTTTTGAGCGGGAAAAGCGGTTCCCGATAGTTATATAATGTATCTTGTTCCGTTATATAAACATTAGAAGGAGGAGATATGATCAAGATAGCGCCGTCGATTCTTTCGGCGGATTTTGCCAGACTCGCCGATGAGGTTGCGGCTGCTGGTGAGGCCGGCGCCGACTGGATTCATGTGGATGTAATGGACGGCCACTTTGTGCCGAACATTACGATAGGCCCGCCTGTCGTTAAATCTCTGAGGAAGATAACCTCGATGCCTCTTGATGTGCATCTGATGATAACTGAACCTGACAGATATATAAAAGATTTTGCTGAAAGCGGCGCCGATATACTTACCGTACATCAGGAAACCTGCCTGCATCTCCACCGGACGGTGCAGAATATAAAGGAACACGGGATCAAGGCTGCCGTCTCGCTCAACCCGGCTACGCCTGTTTCAACACTCGAGGAGATTATCCCGCATCTCGATATGGTTCTGATCATGTCGGTGAATCCCGGTTTCGGTGGACAGGCGTTCATCACCGGGGCGCTGCAGAAGATTGAATCGTTAAAGAAAATGATCGACAGCAGGGGGCTCAGCGTAGAGATCGAGGTTGACGGCGGCGTCAATACAGAAAATGTCGGCAAGGTATCATCGGCCGGCGCAGATATAGTCGTGATGGGCAGTGCATTCTACAACTCGGGTGATTATGCCGGCACCGTCAGGAAGGTAAGGGAGGCCTGCGGTTGATGGATGCTGATCTTTTAAGGGAGCGGGCTGAAGACACTTTTCAGCAGGCTGAGGAATGCCGGGATTCTCACAAGTTCGCTCATGCCGAGAAACTCTACCATAGAAGCATGAAGGGTTTTGCCTGTGTGCACGATATGGACGGGGTTCTCAGATGCTGCCTGTCGCTCGGCGATCTGCTTCGGGCAAAGGGCGATTTTTCTGATGCCGCGCGAAACTATGACGAGGCATCGGAGCTGGCTTTTGCGCTGGATGATCCCCATGCGCTTGCAGATGCAATGACGGGCAGGGGGCTCGCCCTCCGGGCTCTTGGAGACTGGAGGACCGCTTTCAGACTCATTCGTCGCGGCAGAAAACAGTATGAAATACTGAATGACCGCCACGGTGTCGCATTTGCGACATGGGCTGAGGCGGGCACTTACAGGATCAGGGGGAACCTTTCAAGGGCGATCGAGGAATTTCACAGGAGTCTCGGGATGTACAGGCAACTTGGTGACAGGGCCGGTATGGCCTATTCATATTGCGGCCTTGGCGGAAGCTCACGGGTTGCGGAGAAATTGGGGGACTCGGCCCGATATTACGGCAGAGCAAACAGGATGTTCGTACACCTCGGCGACCGATTTGGTCTGGCCTATTCTTACTGCGGACTCGGGAACGTCAGGCGCATGCGCGGAGATTTCAGGGGTGCGCTCAGTTTTTTCAGAAAGGCTGAAAGTTTGTACAGGCAGATAGGAGACCGCGTGAGCTTTGCCTATACTCTCTGGAGCGTGGGCATATGCCATTCCATGACAGGCAATTACAAGGCCGCTGTCAAGGCCTTTGGAGAAGCGGACCGTTTTTTCCGCATCACCGGCGACCCGCGGGGCAGGATATACTGCCAACTCGGGAGGGGGCAGGTGAGCTTTCTGAGAGGAAGGAAAGCAGATGCCCGAAAAATGTTTTTTGAGGCCGGTGATTCGGCGAGGGCATACGGCTTCATGATTGAAAGGGATTATGCAAAGAGACTCGTTATGATGCTCGATGGGGACGCCGGAATTCCTGTCAACTTGCCGTGAGCGCCGGAGATTTCTTGCCCGTTCTTATATGCATAAAATTCAGTAATAAAATGTGACGGATTTCATTGATAATTTCAGGGTTTCACATTATACTGTTTATTGGATTGAGTATAAAGAAAGAGAGGACTGCGGATTATGACTGATGAATGGCAGCCCGTTAAGGAGAGGGATGTCGAAAGAAAGAATATGAAAGAGGCCGGTATGCTGAACCGTGCCGTTGCACGTACAATCGATCTCGTGATTGTAGTTGCACTATACAGGATCATTCCGGCCATAGGTTTTTTTGCGGGTTTTGTGTATCTGTTGATAGCGGATGGTCTGTTCGACGGGCGAAGCGTGGGTAAAAGACTCCTTGGTCTTAGCGTCCTTGTGAAACAGGAGTCCGGGAATGAAGTGCCCTGTGGAATCCGTGAGTCCATATACAGGAACTCTCCGTTTGCCCTGGGATTTCTGTTTTACGGGCTCTTTGCGGGAATCCCGCTTATAGGCTGGCTTCTTGCTTTTGTCATTGCGGCGGGAGTGCTGATATTCGAGGGCCTGGTCATGTTCGGGAGCGAAGACGGGACACGGCTGGGGGATGAACTCGCCAAAACCCATGTTGTCGAACAGGAGGGAGTGGAGTAAATGATTCATAAGATACTTGGATGGTTTTCAAATGACCTTGCAATAGATCTGGGCACTGCCAACACGCTGGTATTCGTCAAGGGCAAAGGAATTGTCTGCAACGAGCCCTCGGTTGTGGCCATACAGAAAGAGAAGGTGATAGCGGTAGGCGTGGAGGCCCAGAAGATGCTCGGACGTACCCCGGCCAATATTGTCGCTATGCGGCCGCTGAAGGAGGGCGTTATAGCGGACTTCGACAAGACCGGGGAGATGCTCAAATATTTTATAAGGAAGGTACATAACAGAAAGAGCTTTATTTCACCGAGGATTGCCATTGGCGTTCCCTCTGGAATAACCCAGGTCGAGCAGAGAGCGGTGCGGGATGCTGCCCAGGCATCCGGGGCCCGGGAGATTTACCTTATCGAAGAACCCATGGCGGCAGCCCTCGGGGTAGGTCTTCCGATCGGGGAGCCATCGGGCAATATGATAGTGGATATAGGCGGAGGTACGACCGATGTGGCGGTTATCTCTCTGCACGGGGTTGTCTACAGCAAGGCCGTCAGAATGGGCGGAGATAAGCTTGATGAGGATATAGTCAATCATATCAAGAGCAAGGGGAGGATACTGATTGGCGACCGCACCGCCGAGATCATAAAGCGACAGATAGGATCGGCCTTCAATGTTGATGATGAAAACAGATCGATGGAGATCAAGGGCAGGGACCTTGTCTCAGGTATTCCGAAGACGGTCACGATTTTCGAGGATGAGATCAGAGCGGCGATCAATGAGACGATAATGGTCATAATAAACGCTATCAAAATAGCGCTCGAAAATACACCGCCTGAACTGGCATCCGATATTGTGGACAGAGGCATAGTCCTTGCCGGGGGTGGAGCCCTGCTCAGGGGGCTTGATGCCCTGATCCGTCATGAAACGAGCCTTCCTGTTATCGTAGCCGAGGAGCCCCTGCTTGCCGTTGTAAAGGGGGTCGGCAAGGTGCTTGACGATCTGGATATACTCCGAAGGGTCTCAATCTGATGATCAGCAGCAGAGGATGATCAAAAGAAAATTATTTCTTCTCTTCTTATTCCTTTCAGTAATACTGGGATTGTTGACTCTGCAAAGCACGAGGGGCGGAGGTCCTGCTGCTGACTTTGCAGCTTATCCTCTCACAATTCTTGAAAAGGGCATTACAGCGGTCAGGAATGCCGTAAGCGGCACGATCAGCAAGTATTTTCTTTTAGTCGGCACAGAAGAAGAAAACAGGCGTTTGAAACGCAGAATAGCCGAGCTCGAAGCGGAGAAGAATAAACTTATTGAGTCACGTTATGAAGTTGAGCGACTGAGGAAACTGCTCAAGCTGAGCTCGGGCCGGCGGGATGTAGTTGCGGTCGCGAGGGTCTTTGCCCGTGATCCGACCAACTGGTTTCGCATGATCTGGATCGACAAGGGAAGCGCAGATGGGATAAAAAAGGACATGGTGGTTGTGACTCCTTCGGGCCCGGTTGGGCGGATTAACCGTGTAATCGAAAACTCGGCATCGGTAATGCTGATCACCGATATCAATTCGTCTGTGGCGGTAAGAACGCAGGTATCAAGACTTGAGGGGATTCTCGAGGGCAGCGGTGGAGATATATGTTATCTGAAATATATCTCGAAAGATGCCGGGATATCACCGGGCGAGCGGCTTGTTACCTCAGGCCTGGACGGAATATTCCCGAGAGGTTTGCTGATCGGGGTTGTGACCGAAGTGCGAAAAGAAGGCGGAGACATGTTCCAGTATGTAGTGGTGGAGCCGGTGCAGGACCTCAAAAAAATAGAGGAGATCGCAATTCTGGAAAGATGACATCTTTTTTATTGTATATATTAATCGCGTTTGCTGCTGTCTCGGTTCAGGCTACTTTCTTTACCGGCATCAGGCCGGATCTGGTGCTTGTAATCACCTGCTTCTATGCATTGCGGGCCGGCAGGGGAAAGGGACTTGTATACGGCGCCCTGGCCGGCGTTCTCGTCGATGCCGTCAACGGATTAATTCTGGGGCCGCATATGCTCGGAAAGTCGCTGGCAGCCTATTATGTCCGGACAATGAGGAACAATATGTTTCAGTGGAACGGGTTTATTAATCTGGTGTCGATTATACTTTTCTCATCGATGAATGTGCTGGTTGTCTGGTTATGTTTTTCTATATTTACAGATATATCTTTCGTGAACCGTTCTATATGGTATTCCGTAAAGGAAGTAATATTTACGGTGTTTGTTTCGATTCTGCTCTATCCCGTTTTCAGGCCACACGAGGATGTGAGTGAGGGGTAGAGTGAGAGGAAAATGAAAAGTTGAATGTATGGGGATAGAGAAAAGAATAAGTGTCGCAATATATCTCGTTCTGATGCTGTTTGTGGTCTTTGCATTCCGGCTCTGGTATCTTCAGATACTTAAGGGCGGCACTTACCGGCAGATAGATGAACAGAACCGCCTGCGGGTTCTGAACATTCCGGCGCCCCGCGGAATCATATACGACAGAAAGGGGGTGCCGCTGGTCAAGAATATTCCATCTTTTGATGTCGTGCTCATGCGGGAAGACTTTCCCGATGATCCGGAACTCCTCAGTAAACTTGCCGGTCTTGTCAAAATGAAGACCGGCGAATTGCGCCGTAAGATAAACGCTGAGTCGGCCCATCCGTTCCGGCCCGTAGTGCTCAAGCGGGATGTGCCGTTCAGGGAAGTGGCTCTTGTCGAGGCCCGCAAGACAGATTTTCCGGGGCTGCAGATATCGGTTGTCGGAAGCAGACGGTATCTCTATGGAAAGGCTGCAAGTCATGTGCTTGGATATCTGGGAACGCCTGCGCCACAACAGCTTCGTTCCCCTGAATACGGCGGCGTCCCCCCAGAGACTTTTATAGGCCAGTTTGGTATGGAGAAGGTGCTTGACAGAAGGCTTCGGGGAATGGCCGGGAAAAAGGTCATAGAGGTCAATGCGCTGGGGAATATCATGAAGGTCGTCCGGATACAGCGGCCCGTGCAGGGCGGGGATGTGAAGCTTACCATAGACATGGATCTTCAGAGTGAAGCTCAGAAGAGTATGGATGGACAAGCCGGTGCCGTCGTTGTGGTCAGGGCAGATTCAGGCGAGGTTCTGGCACTGTACAGCTCCCCCTCTTTTGATCCTAATCTTTTCTCAAGAGGGATAAAAGAATCTGAGTGGAAACGGCTGGTTCGTCACCGCAAGCGCCCTTTGATTAACAGGGCTATTCAGAGCAAATACCCTCCGGGTTCAACATTCAAGATCATCACCGCTATCGCGGCACTTGAAGAGGGACTTATTAACAAATATACAGATTTCTTCTGTAACGGGTCGATAGAGTTCGGCAGGACGTTCCGGTGCTGGAAAGAGTCGGGTCATGGACATGTCGACCTATACAAGGCTATAGTGGAGTCCTGCGATGTTTATTTCTATGAGATAGGCAAGAGACTGGACATAAACAAGCTTGCCCAGTATGCCTTCAGCTTCGGACTCGGAAGAAAAACCGGAATTGAACTCGATGGGGAGATACCCGGCATCGTTCCGACTACCGCATGGAAACTTGCAAAAAAAGGTGAGACATGGTTTACCGGTGAGACCCTAAATACGGTTATAGGGCAGGGATATCTCTCCGCAACCCCCATTCAGATGGCGCGGGCTGCTGCAACAGTGGCAAACGGGGGCATTCTTTATGACCTTTTTCTCGTCAAGGACAGCCCTGACAGCGATCAGGAAGGTAACAGAGTCAGGATAAGACCTGCCAACTTCAAGCTGGTCAAAGATGCGATGCGTGGAGTTGTTGAAGAAAAAAAGGGGACGGGTTACATGGCAAGATCCAGGATAGTATCGATCGGAGGAAAAACTGGCACTACTCAGGTTGTAGGCAGTGACCGGCGGGGGGAGAAAGTCCCTGAAAAATACAGGGACCATGCATGGTTTATTGCCTTTGCGCCTGTAGAGAATCCTGAGATAGCTGTCTCAGTTTTTGTTGAGCATGGGGGGCATGGCAGTACCGGTGCTGTTCCGATCGCGGGACGCGTGATCGAGGCATATTTCAGCAAGAAGAGTTCCGGACCGGAAGACAGGTCGATGGTTCGATGATAGACAGAAGGCTCATAGGAAACTTCGACTGGAGTATCCCGCTGCTGGCCATAGCTCTGGCTCTTATCGGCGTGGTAACTATTTTCAGTGCCACGCGGCCTGTCTTTGATGAAGCTCAAAAGACATTCTATATCAGACAGATGTACTGGATCGGCCTGAGCATAGTGGTTTTTGTCACTCTCATAATGATCGATTATCACAAGTTAATCCGTCTCTCGTATTTGATATATTTTTTTGGATTAATTTCGCTGGTGGCTGTGCTTTTCATCGGCAGAAAGGGGATGGGTGCCCAGAGATGGATCCCCCTGGGATTCCTCTCGTTTCAGCCATCGGAATTTTTCAAGGTTATTTTCATAATCGCCATGTCACGTTACCTCGCTTACACCGAATCAAGGTCGGGACTCGGCCTCAGGGAACTCTTAAAGATTTTCGCTCTTTTCTTTGCTTTTCCTGCAGCGCTTATTCTGAAACAGCCTGACCTCGGAACGGCGGTAATGCTCTTTCTGATCGGCATATCCATGATCCTTACAGCTGGTACAAAAAAGAAGCTGATATTATGGGTACTTGTAATCAGCCTGATCACCCTGCCGCTGGCCGGGAGGATGGCCTGGAACAACCTGAAGGACTATCAGAAGCAGAGAATAGTCGCCTTTATTGATCCACAGGCCGACCCACAGGGGGTCGGTTACCATATCACTCAGTCAAAGGTCTCGATAGGCTCCGGTGGCTTCTGGGGCAAGGGGTACATGAAGGGCACGCAGGGACCATACAGGTTTCTGCCTGAAAATCATACGGACTTCATTTTTTCTATCTTTGCCGAAGAATGGGGCTTTGCAGGAAGCATGGTGCTGTTTGCCATGTATTTTCTTCTGATCTGGAGGGGCTTTGATACGGCGAGACATGCCAGGGACCGGGAAGGAGCCATGCTGGCCGCCGGTGTGACCCAGATGTTTACCTTCTACGTATTTATTAATATAGGAATGACCTTGGGGCTTGTGCCTGTAGTGGGAGTACCGTTGCCTATGATGAGCTACGGCGGTACGGCGCTGCTTTCCAATTTCATAGCCCTGAGCATCATAGAGAATGTCCGAATGCGCCGGTTTGCGCATTATTATTAAAGCGAGAAAAGCGGGAAAGAGGGGTTAATTGTATAATAGGTTGAATGTCAACAGAGGCGAATAAGGACAAGGGACTCACGGGTAAATGCTGGTCAGGATAATAGAATTCATAGGGGCATTGGCTGAAAAGCCCGCGATGGGGCTTGGCCGTATCCTTATGCTTTTCGCATCCGTGGTAAAATGGATTTTCAGACCCCCCTTCGATTTCCGAAACATCATCGGACAGATGCTCGATATAGGCGTAAATTCACTGCCCGTAGTGCTGATAACAGCTGTGTTTACCGGAATGGTGCTTGCCCTGCAAAGCTACACCGGTTTCAAGCGGTTTGGTGCCGAGGGTTTTGTCGGCTCGGTGGTGGCGCTTTCTATGACTCGGGAACTTGGACCGGTTCTTGCCGCGATCATCGTGACAGGCCGGGCAGGCGCTGCGATGGCAGCTGAACTCGGAACGATGAGAGTGACGGAGCAGATAGACGCGCTCGAATCACTGGCTACTAACCCGGTGCAGTACCTGATCGTACCCCGTTTCCTTTCCGGTCTTGTTATGCTTCCTGCCCTGACGGTCATAACTGATATAGTTGGCATACTCGGCGGCTACTTTGTTGCGGTAGTCCTGCTTGGAACGAGTTCGACTTCTTACATGCGTTCGACATGGGATTTCCTTCAGATTCAGGATATCTACAGCGGACTCATCAAGGCATGTTTCTTCGGTGCCTCGTTCGCTCTCATCTCCTGTTACAAAGGGTTCTACACGAGCGGAGGGGCGGAAGGAGTGGGACGTGCCACTACAGGGGCGGTTGTGTATTCGTCGATGACGATACTGATATCGGATTATTTCCTCTCGGCATGGCTGTTTAAATGATAGATATTGTTGATCTTAATAAATCGTTCGATGGTAACCATGTCTTGCGTGGTGCTACAGTCAGCGTCGGCAGGGGAGAGAGCCTTGTAATTATTGGTGGGAGCGGCTCGGGGAAAAGTGTGCTGCTGAAGCATGTGATAGGACTTTTGAGGCCGGACAGCGGGAAGGTGATTGTCGATGGAGAGGATGTCTCGGCGCTCGATGAAGACGGTCTGAACGAAATGAGGAAGAAGTTCGGCATGCTCTTTCAGGGGGCGGCGCTTTTTGATTCCATGACGGTATGGGAAAATGTGGGGTTTGGCCTAAGACGTCATACGAGTATGTCCGATGCCGAGATAAAGGAGCTGGCCATTGAAAAACTTCGCATGGTCGGACTCACGGGAGTCGAAGACCTGATGCCATCGGAATTATCAGGGGGTATGAGAAAACGTGTGGGACTAGCGCGAGCTATCGCTATGAGTCCGGCAATATTGCTGTATGACGAACCCACAACGGGACTGGATCCGATCATGGCGGATGCGATAAATGAACTGATAATAAAAATGAGGGAACGATTGCATGCTACATCGATAGCCATTACGCACGATATGAAGAGTGCTTACAAAATTGCAGATAAGATAGCCATGCTTTATAATGGGTTGATTATCGCCGAGGGAACGCCTGATGAAATCAGAAATTCAGCCGACCCTGTGGTCAGGCAGTTTGTTGAGGGGCGGGCTGAGGGCCCTATAGTAGTAGAAGGAGTAAACCGTTGAACAAGTCTTCGACCGAGCTCAAGGTAGGAATATTCGCGATCATAGTAATCATTTTTCTTTCATATATGACGCTTAAGGTGGGTAACCTTCCCATGCTCTGGGAGAAGGGCTACCGGCTCTATGCGGAGTTTGACGATATAAGTGGTCTTGATGAGCAATCGCGGATCAAGATTGCCGGTGTGGATGCAGGCGTGGTTGAAAGGATCAGCCTGATGGACGGAAAGGCAAGAGTTACCCTGCTTATGAGTCCGGATATAGAGATACACAGAGATGCCAGAGTATCTCTCAGAATGTCGGGACTGCTTGGTGACAGGTATTTAGCCATGACCGTCGGTTCACCTGATAAGGAGCTTCTGAAGAACGGCGATGTGATCAGGTTCACCGAACCGGCGGCGGACTTTGATACACTGGCCAACAGGCTCTCTGAGGCGGCAAATAATTTCGGCAAGCTTGCAGAAAACCTTGAAAGCATCTTCAGTGGAGATGAACGTGATGCCCTCAGGGCTGCCATAAAAGACTTCAGCGAGCTGGCTCACAATCTCCGGGTTATGACATCAGAAAACAGGGAGCCGGTTGCAAATATCATTGCCCGACTTGAGTCTCTTTCTGTCTCGCTTGAGGAAAAGAGCCCCGAACTCATGGAGAATATCAACGAGATGGTAAAGTTTTTTGGTAAGGAAGGGCCGTCCCTCATTGAAAACCTGAATCAGGCTGCTCTGGAGCTCAAAACCCTGATCAGCGAAAACAAGGAAGCTGTCAGAGAGAGTGTCGAGAATATTCGCGAGGTCTCCAGGTCAGCCAGCGTCATCAGCCGCAAGATCGAGAGAGGGGAGGGAACGCTCGGCAAACTGATGCAGGATGACGAGCTATACGATTCACTGCAGAAGGTGTCTGCTGAAGCTGAAAAGTCTCTTGAAGTGGTAGGCAACCTGAGGACATTCCTCGATTTTCACAGCGAGTACAATACGGGGGAAGGTGAATGGAAGGGATACTTCGACCTGACCCTTCAGCCCCGAAGGGATAAATATTATGTACTGGGTCTTGTGACGGATCCGCGCGGCTCGGTGGAAACCACTGAGAGGGTAGTTAACGGGGTGCATACTGAAGAGGAAGAGACGACTACAGAGATTGAATTTACTGCCCAGTTTGCCAGGCGTTTTGAGGATTTCGTCATGAGAATCGGGCTTATGGAAAATACATTCGGTGTTGGTGCCGACTATTTTTTCAAAAACGATGACCTGAGGATTAAGTTAGATGCCTGGGATTTCAGCGCTAATGAGGCGGAGGCTGACGAAGCCCATTTACGGATCGGGTTAGATTACCGGGTTTTTAAATATCTGTTCATATCGAGCGGAGTTGACAATCTGCTGAATTCAGAACGGCGTGGCATCTATGTAGGTGGCGGGCTGCGTTTCGAAGATGAAGATCTCAAATATCTGCTTGGAAGCATGCCGGGCATCTCACTGCCCTGAGTCTTTTTACCATATCTGTTCATTGGATAAGATAATCAAATGAGGTATACTAATACGGTTATGCATGTCAGGTGCGTAAAAAACAGGTTTTTTCTCGTTGCTGTTACGGTTTTTTTCTCTCTTGCCGCAGTGCTGACCTTTCCCTCGGATTCAGGGGCTCTTCATATGGCTGAGAACAGAAGTCCGGAGGGTAATACCGCTGTCAGTGAGATTGTGAGGGATGTGCTTCGTTATTTCACACCTGTCAGCGGTATGGTTCAAGCATCCGGCGTGGACGGTCTGGCTGTCAGGATTGACGGAGGCGCCGATCTCCTGCCTGGCACCCGTCTTGACGTCTTCAGAAAGGGCGAGCCGTTTCGTCATCCCGTTACAGGTGAGCCGATAGGCTTTACCGAGAATCACACAGGCGTTATTACCATTACTTCTGTCAAAGAGCCCGGCAGCATATATGTTGTTTCAACGGTCAACGGAGATGTAAGACAAGGCGATATAGCGAGGATAACTTCATCGAAAATCCCGCTTGCTTTTTTCCAGTACCGGGATGCTGACTGGTCACTTTCTGAGATTTTCCATGAGTCATTGCAATCGACCGGCCGGTTCAATTTACTGGAAAAGTACACATCCGGCTATGAGCCGGTCCAACTTGCTGCTCTGTCAAGGGAAATGGGGGCCTGGGCATATCTCCTGCTTGATACGCCACTGCAGGCTGGACG
>CAZZGC010000052.1:7971-15980 GCA_964653915.1 uncultured Thermodesulfovibrio sp. | reverse complement strand
CCTTTGCAACTGATAAAGAATAACAATGGCAAACAGACTGCTCATAATAGAAGACGAAGAGACGCTGAGGGAGTCTCTCAACAGGATTTTCTCCAAAGACGGCTATGAAGTAGAAACTGCCGGATCAGCCGAGACAGGACTGGAGCTGATCGAATCGGGAACTTTCGACGTCATTATCTCCGATATCATACTGCCTGGCATGGACGGCATCCAGCTTCTGAACAAGGTTCACGAAAATATCCCCGATCAGATATTCATAGTAATGACGGCCTATGCATCACTGGAAACCGCCATACGGGCGCTTCGTGCCGGTGCATATGATTATATAATGAAGCCGGTCATGCACGAAGAGATCAAGCAGGTCGTCAGAAATGCGCTGAATCAGAGACAGTTGATGAGAGAAAACCTGCTCCTGAAGAGGGAATTAGGCAAGGACTATGATTTCAGCAGCGTTATAGGGCAGGATCCCACTCTTCTGGAACTGATAGAAGAAGTAAAAAAGATAGCAGACACTAAAAGTAATGTATTGCTTCTTGGTGAGACAGGCACAGGCAAGGAGCTTTTTGCAAGGGTTATCCATCACAACAGTTCCAGAAGGGACATGCCTTTTATTCCCATCAACTGCTCTGTCATACCTGAAAACCTCCTTGAAAGCGAACTCTTCGGCCACCGGAAAGGGGCATTCACCGGGGCAATGACTTCCAGAAAAGGCCTGTTTGAAGAGGCCGATGGAGGCACTGTCTTCCTTGATGAAATCGGAGAGATAAGTCCGCTTCTTCAGACAAAACTTCTGCGCGTGCTCGAGGATCAGCTCATAAGGCCCGTCGGCAGCACGAGATCCACCAAGGTTAACTTGCGATTTATTGCGGCTACTAACAGGGACCTTGAGGCCGCTGTCCGGGACGGGAGATTCCGTGAGGACCTATACTACAGGATAAATACAATCACTCTCAGAATCCCGCCCCTGCGTGAACGCAAACAGGATATTCCTCTCCTCGTGAAGCATTTCCTTGACAGATATTCCGCCGAGTTCCAGAAAAAAGTGGATGGGCTCAGCGATGCAGCCCTCGCAAAGATGTCCGAATACAACTGGCCGGGCAACGTCCGGGAACTGATCAATGTGCTCGAAAGGGCCATCCTCATCTCCGAAGACAGCCTGATCACAATCAATGACCTCCCTGAATCGGTCAACTCCAGTGAACCCTTTCAGAGCGAATCGATCGAAAAGAAACTTTCGATTGAAGAGTACACAAAGGCCTTCATCCGCAAATACCAGGAGGATTTTGGTGAACAGCAACTCGCACAGATGCTGGGCATAACCAGAAAATCTCTTTGGGAAAAACGAAAAAAATGGGGGATATCGAGAAGTTAACCGGCTTTACTTTATGTAACCACCGCTGCACACGTCGTTACCAATAGTAACCCTCGCATAGAAATATGTAACAACCTCCAATATAACTCCTTAATAATAATTAATAATTTCAGCATCCGCCATTGGCACTCTATTTGCAACATCCTAAGAGTATGATTATCGAAGAGAGTGTCAAATTCCTGCGCCGGGTGCCGCCCTTTCAGTTCCTGGACAATGCATCCCTGGAAGAGATAGCAGGAAATATGTCTATCGAGTTCTTCCCCAAAAATACGATGATACTCCACCAGGACGGGCCGCCCAGTGAATCACTAAGGGTCATTAAAAAAGGTGGTGTAAAAGTATTTCTGTCAAATGATGATGAAATCGTTATTGACTACAAGAGCGAGGGCGATTCCTTCGGCTATATATCCCTGTTGAGCGGCGACAGATCAAGGGCTAATGTCGTGGCGATAGAAGATACCCTCTGCTATCTGCTTCCCAAGGAAGTTATCCTCAGGATAATCAGCAAAGAGCCATCATTCGGTGAATATTTCATGAAATCATTCTTCCAGAAATATCTTGACAAGACATACAAGGAGATGAGAAACAAAAACCTCCTGTTCAAGGAAGGGGAGAAGATACTGTATACGACACCCGTCGGCAATCTCACAAAAAAAGAGGTTGTTACGGCCCCCGCCTCAACGCCTGTACGGGATGCCGCCATGCTCATGTCGGAAAACAGAATCAGCTCCGTCGTCATCACAGACAACAGGGACAGACCTGTCGGCATCATAACCGACAGGGACCTGAGGGACAAAGTGGTGGCAAGGGGAGCCGACCTGTCGATGCCGTGCAGCACGATCATGAGTGACGGCGTCGTTTCCATTGACTCTCAGATGACATGTTTTGACGCCCTCGCCCGTATGATAGAGCTGAACATCCATCACCTGCTAGTAACAGAAGGCGGGCGCATGAAAGGTATCGTTACCAATCATGACTTCATGGTACTTCAGGGGTCATCGCCGCTTTCCCTGCTCAAGAGCATCGACCGGCAGAAAAATATAGAGGACCTGCCACCCATATACAACAAGATAAGCCTGATAACATCCCTCCTGCTGAGGGAAGGTGTACGCGCCGGTAATATCCTCAGAATTATATCCGAACTCCATGACAGGCTGCTCTACAAAATAATCGACATCAGCATCGGTGAGATAGGTGACCCGCCGGCTCCATTTGCTTTTTTTGTTTACGGCACCGAAGGCCGGAAAGAGGAGACATTCAAGACGGTTTTCAGATGCGCCCTTGCGTACAGGGATATCACGACCTTCACCGAAAAAAGAGAGATGGAACGGTTCTGCAGCAGCCTGCTTGATCATCTTCAGCGCTCCCTGAAGAAATGTGTGCTCCCGCTGTTTGATACCAAACCGCTGGGAGAAAATGTCCCGATCAGTGCCGAGATATCGGAATGGCGCAGGAATGTGCTGAACGCCCTGAGGTCGCGTGACGACAATAACATTCTCATGGCAAAGAAGTTTCTTGACCTGCGTTCGATATACGGAGACAAGATGATAATAAAGTCACTGAGAGGGCAATTATTCGATCAGATTAGGACAAATTATCAGTACAAATCGATTATTACGGAATACGATCCCGGAGACAAATCACTCGTCGGTTTCTTCAAGCAGTTCGTAGTCAACGGCGAGGGGGAACAGAGTGAGTCGCTGGATATAAAACAGAAAGGCATAATCCGGATCGCCGATTCGATCAGGGCGCTTGCGATTATGAATGGACTGCATGAAACTTCGACAATAGAGCGTCTGAACATACTGAGCAGACGCGGGCGGTTTCCTGAAGAACTCAGAGCGGATGTCTCATCGGCATTCGAGTTCCTTCTGCAGATCCTTCTTCAGGCGCAACTGGCCAAGAAAGAATCCGGTGCCGAAATAGACAATCTCGTTATACCGGGCAGGCTGACTTTACTTGAGAAAAAAACCCTGAAAGAGATATTTCAGCTCATTCCCGTATTGCAGAAACGGGTCAGGAATCTTGTGATGGAGCAGGCCCTTACCGCCTGATGGCGTCCCTGTTCAGATATTTCCGGGAAGGATTCCGTGGTAAGGGGCCAAAAGGTGATACATGGACCGGAAACATAAAAAAAGACACGCTGATAACGGAATGTGGATTCGTCGTATTCGATACGGAACTGAGCGGACTTGATTATAGAAAGGACTTCATAGTCTCGATAGGAGCGTTGAAAATGACCGGTAACGTAATTCATATAGGCTCGGAATTTACCAGATTCATCAGGCCTGCCGGCGAAATGACCAGAAAGAGCGTTGAGATTCACGGCATAATGCCCGGCGAACTGGAAGCAGGCAGCACAATGGACGAGGTACTGCCTGAGTTTCTGGACTATATAAGAGACTTTGTCCTGGTGGGACACTTCATTCATATCGACCTGAAGTTTCTTAATACCGCCCTGAAAAAAAGAGGTTCCGGCGCAGTTGCCAACCCTGCCATAGATACCCACGGCCTGCACGAGTGGCTCAGGGACAACAGCGCAGTCTTCCGCAGGCATTACAGGGGCGGCACCGGCAAGACAGACCTTTTTACCGTGGCACACCATTACGGCATAGCCGTTGAAACGGCCCATAATGCCGTCAATGACGCTTTCATAACTGCCCAGCTTTTCCAGAAATTTCTATGTTTTTTAGACGCTGAGGGCATCACCAAACTGGGTGAATTAATTGATATAGGCAGAGCCTGACGGTTACTGCCTGGAGAGGGGGGTGATACGAACTCTATTTAAACGATCCGGCGTTCCCGGATGCTAACTCTTGAAGAAAAGGAGGAAAGACAGTGCACGCAAGCATATACTGGTTATTCATTTTTGTCGCAGCTTACTGGGCTTACTGTATTTTCTGGGGCATAAAGGGCGCAAGGATGTCCAAGACCGCCTCGGACTATTTCATTGCCGGCAGACAGATACCTATCTGGGTCTTTGTCCTGGCGGCAACAGCAACATCATTTTCAGGCTGGACGTTCATGGGTCATCCAGGACTCCTGTACCGTGACGGTTTCCAGTATGCATACGCATCATTTTACGCCATCACGATTCCTTTCACGGGCGTCATCTTCCTGAAAAGACAATGGATTCTGGGTAAGAGGTACGGTTACGTAACACCCGGCGAGATGTTTGCAGACTATTTCAAGTCCGACGTCATAAGGATTCTCGTCGTGGTAGTTGCCCTCTTCTTCTCGATCCCGTACCTGGGGGTCCAGCTCAGGGCTTCCGGCTTCCTGTTCAACGTCCTGACTGACGGCATGTTTTCGGTCGAAGTGGGTATGTGGATGCTGTCGGCTGTCGTCTTCATCTACGTGGCATCAGGTGGTCTCAGGGCCGTGGCCTACGTCGATACGCTGCAGTGCATACTGCTTGCCGCAGGAATAGCGATTATCGGAATTGTCGCCCTCAATTCGGCAGGTGGATGGGGCGCTCTGAACAAGGGAATCGCAAACCTCATCACTCTCGACACCAAGCTTACTGCCGAAGGATACAGTCACTATATCGCCATACCCGGGGTCATACAGTTCGTGCCGGCCGGTACAAAAGCCGTTGGCGGCGCATGGACCGGCATGATGATCCTGACCTACGCCTTCGCCCTCATGGGAATCCAGTCAGCGCCCGCATTCTCGATGTGGTCGTTCTCAAACAAGAATCCCCGTCCTTTCGCACCACAGCAGGTATGGGCCTCATCATTCATGATCGGCGGCATTCTTATTTTCTTCACCGCCATGCAGGCTTTTTCAGGACATCTCATCGGAGCAGACACCAAGATGCTGGAGGCGGGCTTTGCGGTAGACAAACTGCACTTGGGCAAAGACCTCATGCAGATGCCGGGCAAACAGGGAATGATTGTCCCCGCCCTCATCAACCTGCTTGCCGACACAGCACCGTGGATGGTTGGGATACTCGCGGTCTGCGCGCTGGCTGCCATGCAGTCCACCGGCGCCGCTTACATGTCCACTGCGGGCGGAATGCTCACAAGGGATCTGTATAAACACTTCCTCAATCCCGGTGCATCTCACCAGACCCAGAAGGTCTTCGGCAGAATCGGCGTCGGTATCATCGTTCTTGCCGCCCTTGCCGTTGCAACCACATCCAAGGACGCCCTGGTCCTCCTGGGAGGACTGGCGGTCGCCTACGGCTTCCAGATGTGGCCCGCACTGATAGGAATCTGTTACTGGCCGTTCCTTACAAGGCGCGGGATTACGCTCGGTCTGATAGCCGGAATCATAGTCGTCACCTGCACAGAGACGATCGGTCAGAAATGGTTCGGCATTACGGCCTGGGGCCGCTGGCCGCTGACGCTTCACTCCGCCGGCTGGGGCATACTCTTCAACCTCGGCATCGCCATCCTCGTGTCAGCCGTTACACAGGACCCTGAGTCCCGTGCGCACAGGCAGAAATACCACGACTTCCTGAAAGAACACGCCGGCGTGTCAGAGGACAAAAAGGGTCTCGTGCCGCTGGCATGGATCATCGTAATCGTATGGTTCATGTTCGCTCAGGGACCGGGCGCGGTTATCGGCAACACGATATTCGGCAGCCCGAAGGATCCGTCGTCCTGGGTATTCGGCATGCCTTCAATCTGGGCATGGCAGATTATCTGGTGGGCGCTCGGAGTAGGCATGATGTGGTTCCTTGCCTACAAGATGAACATGTCAACGATACCGGAAAAGGAGATCGAGGTGCTTGTGGAAGACATCGGAGACCTGGAAAAGGCACGTCTCGATGTGGACAAGCCCTGAGTATCTGCCTGATCGGAATCAGTATTCAACAAAGGGGGGAGAATAATCTCCCCCCTTTCCTTTCGCCAGGATACAGCAACAACTTAACCTGACCCGGATAATTCACAAACCGGGCAACCCGCGAAAGGCATGGCTCAAAAAAATATTGAATGCGATATGGTTATAGGAAAATGAACCATCATTACTGTAATTATAGGGTGCATTATTCAGAAACCGCTGAGGTATCGCCAACATTTTTTCGCCACACCTTTCGCGTATTTATGAATAGGGTGGGCTAACGTTCCTAAAGAAGCGATTTTATGCAACTGTGAGGTTATGTGTGTATAATATAGTGAACCGGAAAATGGAGGCAGCATGGAGATAGACCCTCTCAGAATATGGTACTGGATATCGTCGTTTATACTTGCAATTCTTCTGTACTTCCCGGTAAAGAAGTTCATCTTCGTACAGAGGGTAAGCCGTGCTGAGCGGAAGCAGAAGAGGGAACTCTCGGAAGAGGAGAAAAAAGATATTGAAAGGCGAACGATCCCGGTGACGGTATTCATCGTGCTTGCCTTTTCTTTTCTGTTCAACAAAGTTCTGATACTTAAATATTACTCTCCCAAATGAACAGAAACATCACTACAGCCATAACAGGAATAGCAATTCTGGCGGTAATAGGCTATTTCTATTTCCAGTACACCGTAAGAGAGGGTGTGCCGGGCGAAAACCGGTACAGACTGGCTAACAAGTATTTGGAAGACGGCGAAACGGAAGAGGCCCTCAGGATTTTTGACGACGTACTCGCAAAGTACCCGGATTACAAGGAAGCGAATCTCGGCAAGGCTATCACCCTGATGCAGATGAACAGACTGGAGGAATCGGAGGTGTTTTTTGACAAAGCCATATCGCTGGATGACAAGTTCGCTACTGCCTACGCCAACAGGGGAATCATGAAAGACAGGATGGGCCGGTATGAAGAGGCTCTCGTGGACTATCGGCGGGCTATTGCTTTACAGCCGGAACTCGCAGAGGGACCGGGGTGGATATGGAGGTTTCTGCATAATGTACAGGACAAACCGCCGACGATCGCAGACCGCGCCGCGTATATAGAATCGGAGCTGAAAAAACCTGTATCCGAACGTCTCCTCCGCGTACCGGAGATCGACGAACAGCAGCAGATGTATAAAAAATAAGCGAGAAAAGCGGGAAAGGATAGAAAGCAGTAGGGGCATGGCGGTGCCATGCCCTGAAGCGGTAATGGGAATTTGGAGTTCAGAATTTGGAGGCAGGCAGCTGCCGTATGGAAATTATAGACAGAAAGCCCCTCTGGAGCGGCAAGTTCATCAAGACTGTCCTCATCACCTATAAAGACCGCAAAGGCGTCATCAGACAGTGGGAGGCCGTAGGCCGTGTCAACAGCCGTGGCGTGGTGATCATTGTACCGATCACATCGGGTGGGGAACTTATCCTGATCAGGCAATACCGCGCCGCCCTCGACAGCTATGTTATCGAACTGCCCGCCGGCCTGGTGGACTGGGATGAGGAGATCATCGAAGCCGGCAGAAGGGAACTCATTGAAGAAACCGGTTACATGCCCGGGAGGACCGAACATCTTACGGACGGCGTAATGTCCACCGGAATCGACACGGAGGAATGGTGGATTCTCCTGGCCCGTGATGTCGAGCCTGCACCCGAAGAGATCACTCGCGTTCACCCCAATGATGAAAACGAAGATATAGAGGTCCTGCGAGTCCCCCTGAACGATCTCCATCAGGGCCTTGAAGACCTGAAGGACCGCGGCAACCGTGTGGACCTCAGAATATACGGCCTTGTAGAGATCGCCCGAAAAGTGATGGACAGTTAA
>CAZZGC010000052.1:0-7871 GCA_964653915.1 uncultured Thermodesulfovibrio sp. | reverse complement strand
GGACCTCAGAATATACGGCCTTGTAGAGATCGCCCGAAAAGTGATGGACAGTTAAAGCACCAGCTCACCGAACTCACTCCTTACTATATCCTGGAGCGAAGATATCGCCCTGAAGGCCTGTTTCAGCATCTCCCTGTTTCTCCTGGAAAGCTCATAGGGATTCAGATAATAATCAT
Source organism: uncultured Thermodesulfovibrio sp. (assembly GCA_964653915.1). Lineage (GTDB taxonomy): Bacteria > Nitrospirota > Thermodesulfovibrionia > UBA6902 > UBA6902 > CAZZGC01. The sequence goes on along the minus strand of CAZZGC010000052.1, from coordinate 7,695 downwards.
CGGCTCCGCGCGCAATGTAATTCTCAGCCTGAGCCATCAGGGTATGTTGCAGTATCACTCTGTAGGCATTTTCAAAGTACTCGGAATCTCCGGCATTGATTATTCCAGTTTTTACCAGCCCCTTCAGCCGGTCCAGAGTCGATGTCGCCCTGATTCCGTTTTTTACCGCAAGCAGTCTCGATGACTCTATGATAAAAATCAGACCGCTTCGCTTCATATCTATTACCCTTTTCCTGTCTCCTGCCCTCTCGGTAATGAATCTCTGAAACATCCCGAGCGGAACCTTGTGCCTGCCCTCTTCCTCTTCATGCATCTGCCTCAGAAGATTACGGCTCTCCTGAAGGCGTCCATATACATGGTTAACATAACGCTGGAACAGTCCCTTGTCGCCATAAAGGAATACAGAATCAAACAGCAAAGTCAGATACCTGACAGTATACGGGCCTGTTTTCGAAAAAATATAATCTATATGCAGCATCCACTCCGATATGCGCTTTCGCCAGGTAGGGTTCTGGCCCATTATATTGCCTGAGCAGAAAGGGAAACCGGCCTCAGCGAGCATTGCAGAGAAATCTCTGGAAAACTCATAAAAATAGGAATCGTACTCGTTGAAATGCGAATCGTCGTAATCATCGATGATCACGCAGAAGTCCTGATCAGGAAAGAGGAGATTCTCACGCCTGCCATGACTGCCGGTCACAAAAACACAGAATCCTGCCGGCGGTTCTCCGTGTTTTCCCATGGCCGACCGCAGCAGACGCCTGTGGATATCCGCATTTATGAGCGACAGCATAGTGACAATGTCGACAGGGTCGATGTGGGATGAAAGCTTCTCCCTTACGAGATGAATAAGTCCTTCTCTGATCCGCCGGAACTCGGCAGGTCTTGAGGCCTGATCCAGTTCCCCGATAATCACGAACGGCTCGGAGTAACGGATTTTCATTATATGCCTGAGGGTGACTATGCCGACAATCCTGTCATCCTCAACAACGGGAAGATGCTTGATCTGATATTTCAGAAACGTTGAGAGTGCATCAAAGAGGGAATCATTGGGGGAGAGACAGACAGGGTCCGGAGTCATGATGTCGGCGACATTTTTTTCACGTATGTCAACATTTCCATCTGCGACTATATTCCTGACCAGGTCCCTTTCGGTGACAATGCCGACGGGGTGGCCCCGGTCATCCGTCACAACTACGGACGACAGCTTTTTCGATGCCATCTCACGCGCCACATCACTGACAGTATCCTCCGGTTCGCAGGTAAAGACACTTTTTTCCATGAGGCTTCCCAATGTCTCATGGTACATGAAAGTAGAGACCCTGAACACAACGTCACTTGCAAGGAGAGCGTTTTCTTCCCCGCTGGCAAAATCGTTCCTGCTGATGCGATCATTCTTATCAGGCATGCGTATTTTATATCACTTAGAATTGAGTTTAATCAATGAAAGGGGGAAAGGAACTGCCTACTATCCTTTTCCTGCTACGCTACGTCAAGTAACAATATATCCTTACTGTCACTAATTGTAACGGCGGTTAATCAATAATAGTGAACTCACATAAACATTCTCACCTAATGCGCTGATTTTAAAACAATTTCGCTCTTCATCAACAGAGCCATCAGGCACATTTTTTGCAAATATATTCAACATATCCGGTTTGACAAATCCGCATATTTTATTTATGGTTAAAGGCATTACGTAAGAAGGCGGAAAGCGGTTTAGCCGATAGATATTGATTCACTATCAGTACATACTGAATATCCAAATTAAAAGGAGGGTCTTGTATGGCGGAAAAAGAATCGATTCAGGTCTTGATGTCGGAACAGAGGACATTCCCACCTCCCCCGGAGATGAGCAAGAAGGCTCATATAAACAGCATGCAGATGTACGAGGAGATGTACAAGAAATCCATCGAAGATCCAGAGGGATTCTGGGGAGAGATCGCCGAAAAAAATATTTCCTGGTTCAAGAAATGGGATAAAGTTCTGGAATACGATTTCAACAAGCCAGAGATCAAATGGTTCCCGGGAGGAACGCTCAATGCATCTGTCAACTGTATTGACCGGCACTGTGAAACCGAACGGCGCAACAAGGCTGCGATCATATGGGAAGCGGATGACGGCTCTTACAAGACATTCACATACCAGCAGCTGTTCTATGAGGTAAACAGGTTCGCCAATGTTCTCAAGAAACATGGAGTCAGCAGAGGCGACAGAGTATCGATCTATCTGCCGATGATCCCCGAGCTGGCCATAGCAATGCTGGCCTGCGCCCGCATCGGCGCCATTCACAGCATCGTCTTCGGCGGATTCAGCGCCCAGGCACTGCGGGACAGGATACAGGACTGTGAGGCAAAGATGCTTATCACCGCTGATCACGGTGTCAGGGGCGGCAAGCATGTTCCTCTCAAGGCGAATGCCAACATAGCGGTTGAAGAGTGTCCGTCCATCGAGAAGATGATAGTAGTTAAAAGGACCGACGGCGCTGACATGAAAAACGGACGCGATGTATGGTGGCACGAAGAGATGGCCGCAGAGGATATCGCAAACTATTGCGAACCGGAGCAGATGGATGCCGAAGATCCTCTGTACATTCTCTACACATCCGGCTCGACAGGAAAGCCGAAAGGCGTTCTTCACACCACCGGCGGTTACATGGTATATACCAACCTGACATTCAAATATATCTTTGACTATCATGAGGAAGATATCTTCTTCTGCACCGCAGACATAGGCTGGGTCACAGGTCACAGCTACATTGTATACGGTCCGCTTTCGGCAGGAGCTACCAGTCTCATGTTTGAGGGTGTGCCTACATACCCCAATCCCGGCAGATTCTGGGAAATCTGCGACAAGCACCAGGTCAACCAGATATATACCGCCCCGACCGTCATAAGGGCGCTGATGAGATCGGGCGAAGAATGGCCGCTCAAGTATGACCTGTCATCTCTGAGGCTCCTCGGTACCGTGGGCGAGCCGATCAACCCGGAGGCATGGATGTGGTATCACACGCATGTCGGACGGAGTAAACTGCCGATAGTTGATACGTGGTGGCAGACAGAGACGGGCGGGATTCTGATTACGCCTCTTCCGGGCGCCATGACTCTGAAACCCGGCTCGGCCTGCAGGCCTTTCTTCGGTGTTGCTCCGAAGATAGTTAAACAGGACGGCTCCCCGGCAGGCGTCAATGAAGGCGGCTACCTGCTGATCGAAAAGCCCTGGCCGGGAATGATAAGGGGTACTTACGGCGACCCTGAGCACAAGAGGGTAAAAGAGGTTTACTTCTCCCAGTTCCCCGGTAATTACATGTCAGGAGACGGCGCCCGTGTCGATGAAGACGGTGACTACTGGCTCATGGGCAGAATCGATGACGTCATAAACGTCTCAGGTCACAGAATCGGCACGGCTGAGGTCGAGTCCGCCCTTGTCAGTCACGAGGCTGTGGCTGAAGCGGCCGTGGTCGGCTATCCCCATGAGGTCAAGGGCGAGGGCATCTATGTCTATGTGACACTGAAAGAAGGCCAGGAACCTTCCGATGACCTGAAGAAGAAACTCATCGGCCATATCAGAACCGAGATAGGCCCGATCGCGACACCGGACAAGATGCAGTTCACACCCGGCCTGCCCAAGACAAGGAGCGGAAAGATCATGCGCCGGATTCTCAGAAAGATCGCCAGAGGAGACGTGGACGATCTGGGTGATACATCGACCCTGGCCGATCCTTCGGTAGTTGACAGTCTTGTGAAGGAAAGACTATAAAGAGTAAGCAGTAGACAGTAGGCGGTAAGCAGTAGGGGCGTGGCGTTGCCACGCCCTGAAGCGGGAAAAGCGAGAAAGGGAGTTTGGAGTTAAGAGTTAAGTGGTAGTCATTCCGAATCCCCCCGTAGGGGGGAAGGAAAGTCAGACAGAATGACTTTTTCAACAGCCTGTCAAGCCCTGACAACGGACACGGAATCCGGCTAATCATGACAGAGAAATACATTCTTGACAGAAGCAAAGCCGCTGTAGTAGTAATCGACATTCAGGAAAGGCTCGTTCCTGTGATGAAGTACCGGGAGATGGTCATTACCAATACCGGCCATCTGCTTGAAGCGGCAAAACTGCTCCATATCCCCGTACTTGTCACTGAACAGTATCCGCGTGGCCTGGGACCGACGGTTGAGGAGGTAAAGAAAGCGCTTCCATCCTATGAGCCCATAGAAAAAGTCACCTTCGACTGCTGCAGGAGTGACGGATTTTCAGAGGCTGTCGCCTCTCTGAAACGGGAGCAGATAATCCTTGCCGGAATGGAAACGCATGTCTGCGTCCTTCAGACCTGCCTCAGCCTTCTCAGAGAAAACTATACGGTTCATCTGCCTTCCGATGCCGTCTGTTCGCGGAAAAAAGAGGACTATCTCACAGCCAAAGAGATGATGCGCGATGCCGGAGCCGTCATAACCTGTACCGAGACAGTGCTATTTCAGCTCCTCGAAAAGGCGGGCACTCCGGAATTCAAGACCATCTCAAAGCGGATCAAATAAAGGGCGCCCTGCCCGCAACAAACATCGAACAAAGAATATCGAATGATGAATATTGAATCTTGAATATCGAAGTAATGGCAATACATTCTTAATTCGATATTTCCTGTTCGATATTTTGCATTTGCCGTATATTCACTCTGCCGGTTTTCCCTAAATGGCCACCGATTTAGCAAAAAATACCTTTACTAATAAAGACGCTTAGAAAACTGTCCCAAAAGTCTGAACATACAAAATTACTTTTTCCATCTTCACCCATGTCCCCTTGAGGAAAATGTCTATTTGCTCATGCAATTGTACGTATAATAATATTTTTTCTTGATTTTTCAAGATTGCGGTATCTATAATAGTAGATCTTGCCTTTTAATAATACGATCGCTTAAAAAGAAGGGGGATGGTTATCGTATCTTTTCGAATCCTGTCAAATTCAAGCAATTACAACAGGAATGTTTTCAATATTGGATATTCTGACAGCAAGAATACACCATATTAATAGCAGTTGTAATATTCAATATTAATGGCTGCAAGATAATATCTTTTAGGCATTAAGGGAATAAAAAATGAAAATATCCGTCAACATTGAGTTTTCTAAATGGGCAAAGAGCTACTCAGGATGTGATGGTGGAAATATCAAGGGGTCGATATGGTTTTGTGGAATAGAATTTGGTGGAGGTCATACTGAGGAGTCACTGGTTTTTGAAAAGCAAGAAATACCCCCTTATGTTGATGAATCGTGTAGAGAGGAATTTAAGACATATCAATATAATTGGAAAATTCTCAAAATATACTCAACTCTCGTTGGGGACAATCCAGTCAACTACAAGGTAATTTATAGAGAAAGTAAAGCCTTTGATAAAGACTCAGATGTATTCAAGATGAACCTTTACCCTATTGCATTTCATAATGAAAGCTCGGAATTATGGGAAGAGTGGCACTATCGAAAGACTGGGTTGCCTACTAAGCCTCTATACCAAGCGTGGTGTCAAGTAGAGCGATTTCCTATTATTCGATCATGGGTAACAGAAAACAAACCTAAGGCGATAGTTTGTACTGGTACTACTTATCTTAGAGAGTTCGTGTTGGCATTTGATGGCATCAAACATTTGTTCCGCCCATTAAATCAAGAGTCATTACTCGGAGGTATTTTGTATTGGGTGCCTATAAATCAGGATAGAACAATTTTGTTTATTACGCCATTTCTTGGTCAAGGCGGCCTTAAAAGTGATGCGCAAATCGAAAGTCATGCATCAAAAATTCGTGATATTTGTATAGAAAAGTTTGGTTCTGATTGGTGTAGGAATGCTGAAGGTATTTCCTAACAATCGCGTCAACACGGACTGGCAATTCTGCTACGCTCCATTGCCAGCCGGTTACGCAAATCGTTAGCTGCATAAAAAATGAATAAAATTAAACTTGATCATATCGATAATATTTTCTTGGATATTTCAAATCCTCCTATAAGTAACTTACATGCTTTAAACTTTATGCCTCAAGGACTCTTTAGTCTTGCAGCAATTGTTAAAGTTGAGGAAGGTAAACGTATTAAGCGCAACGGTCAGGCTAAGACATTTGAGATCCTTGGACATATTCCTCCGATAATTCCATGTACGTTTCATTGGTTCAGCACATCACTTGTGAACTATATTAGATTAATTGGGCTAGTTGAATTACTAAATAAAGAAAACTGGAAGTCAGAAGATATCTCAAATCCTGATAACAAACAGGTGATTAAAAACCACTGCACTGATTATGTGAAAAAAATAATTCCAGATATATATACATGGCGAAATAAAGTATCAGGACATTTTGCGGCTACTGACCCATTTTCGAATGATAACCTTGGAACACTGGAAGCATCCGTGATGAATTCTATTGTTTATCGTACTCCACATTTTAAAGCTGGGGCCGCAAGATGGAATACTAAAGGGGATACTTCACAATTGCCATCTTGGTCGATAACAGAAACTTATGAAAATCTAACTGATAGATATTGGCCAAACTCAAAGTTAGGGTATGAACTGACGTCATGTAAGCCACCGGAGCAGTTTAGTTTCGTGCCATAAAAAATATACCCTGACATTGCTCTGAATGCCTGCCAGCAGTGTCGGTTTGTTTTTATTAGTTTTAGGTTTGTAAATCGTCTTTTGAGCATGTTGATGTCTTACATGGCAGGCATCGGAGAATTTGACTTATGTTTAAGGAGAAATGAAAGCGATACGTTTATCCAAAATCATTCAGCTAATTCTATTACTTTCTTTTTTGGCAGGCAGTAATTCAGCTGATGCATGGTATTATGATTTTAATACTGGAGATGATTTATCAGCCTTTACAATAATCAATCCTTCTGGAGATCCAACGTATTCATTAACAGAAACCCCGGGAACCCTTCAGATGAATATTCCGCCAAGATCGGGCAATGAATATAATGGATATGATTTATGGAGCACAGCAAATCGAGACGCACTGAGATTTTATCGAGGGATTGGTAGTGAATCATTTGTATTAGAGACGAAAATAAACGTTTCATCATCAGGAACGTCATACTATGGAGGTCTTTATCTATTGTCAGATGACGGAAATTATTATAACGACTTAATGTTTGGTGCCCATTATCTTGGCGTGAAGGTTGATCTTGGCGAACCTGATACGCATCCTTATACATATCAAGATATAGGGGCATATTCTGACTTGTATTTGCAGGTCACTTATGATGGCGTTAACGAAGTCAAGTTTAATTACAAAAAATCACAAACTGATGTATGGTCTAATCATTTGACTGTAACCGGATATACATTCGATAATGTTGGAATAATAGCCAAAACATGGGGGCATAACTACAATTCATCTCCTTCATTCACAGCTAACTTTGACTATCTTTCATATAACGCAACAGTTGTTCCCGAGCCTTTGAGTTCTATATTGTTCATTGTGGGTGGATTTCTTTTAACAAGAAGAAGATTCTTAAAACGACAAAATAAAACCTATCACTGATAAGGCCTCCGGTTGTCAAGAGCAAAAAAATAACCTGTAACGGATTTTCTCCGAAAATCCGTTAGTCCAAGCGATACAAATAAGAATTATGCCAATTTGTTATAATTTGATATAGATTGAAGAAGGAGAAACGATAACGTAAGATAAATTTCGCACAAATAGAGTCATGGTGGCCTCAATCTGGTAA
>CAZZGC010000051.1:0-16179 GCA_964653915.1 uncultured Thermodesulfovibrio sp. | reverse complement strand
ATTTGGTGTATAAAAACAACTGTATGCCTGGAACCTATATTCCTTCAGAATACTTTCCGGTGGCGGTGATAATGCTCTTCTCGCTGCTGGTCGGTCTGGGAGCGCTTCTGTTCGGTCTCCTGGTGAGACCGAGAAGGCCATATGCCCAGAAGCTTGCGGCGTATGAGTCCGGTAATCCGCCGATCGGGGAACCAAGGCAGAGCTTTTCCGTGAAGTTCTACATCATAGCTATGCTCTTCGTAGTGTTTGATGTCGAGGCGGTGTTCATGTATCCGTGGGCGGTTGCTTACGACAGTATAGGCCTTTACGGGTTTGTGGAGATGATGATATTCATCTTCATCCTGCTCATAGGCTACATCTATGTCTGGAAGAAGGGTGCGTTCGACTGGGAGTCGTGATGATTCTTCCGGCGAACTGCACCGCGTTGTATTCAGAACAATCAATGACGAACGGAAGGATGGATAATTAATGACTGCTGACGACAATGTCCTTGTGGAGGTAGAAGAGGGCACGAAGATCATTCCCGGCGCAAACACCATAATCACCTCGCTGGATAAAATAATAAACTGGGGCAGGAAGAACTCACTATGGCCCATGACATTCGGCCTCGCCTGCTGCGCAATAGAGATGATGGCCAGCGGTGCGAGCCATTATGATTTCGACCGCTTCGGTGTGGTGTTCCGCGCTTCCCCCCGGCAGGCCGATGTCATTATCATTGCCGGCACGGTCTCAAAGAAGATGGCCCCCGTAGTCAGGCGGGTGTACGATCAGATGGCCGAACCCCGGTACGTTATATCAATGGGAAGCTGCGCATGTTCCGGGGGCATATTCAATACCTATTCGACGGTTCAGGGATGTGATACCTTCCTGCCGGTGGATGTTTATGTGCCGGGATGTCCTCCAAGACCGGAGGCGCTGATGGAGGGTGTTATGAAACTTCAGCAGAAGATAGAGAAGGAGTATTTCAGATGGAGCCCATGGAGATAGCCGAGAGGCTCAAGGAAAAGTTCATGGCCGACATCGTTGAAGTTACAAACTTCAGGGATCAGGTCTGCGTCAGCATCAGGCCGGAAAACATAACGGAAATATGCCGCTTTCTCCGCGATGATCCTGACATCCGCATGGATTACCTCGCCGATATATGCGGACTTGATTATCCCGGCGACAGGCACAGGTTCAGGGTCGTTTACAACCTGTATTCGATCAAATTCGGCCACAGACTCCTCCTTAAGGCCCTGCTTACGGGCGATGAGCCTTCAATAGATTCGGTTGTTGATTTATGGGCGGGCGCGAACTGGCACGAGCGGGAGGCCTGTGACATGTACGGCATAGTATTTAACGGCCATCCCGACCTGAGGCGCATACTTATGCCCGAGGACTGGGATGGTTATCCCCTGCGCAAGGATTATCCACTGAAGGGCAGGGAAGGATGGGAATACAAGGGATTCGAGGAACTCAAGGACCTTCACAGCAGAGACGGCGAATGGAACATAACTTCCTGAGAATTTTTCAGCCTTGTGGGTGTGAAATAACCTGAACGTTGCAAAGGCAGCAGAATGAAATGGAGCCCGGAGTCAAGAGATAGTGGTGGATCAAAGGAAGATTATTAACAGGAATAAACGATGGATAATACCGGTAAGCCCGTAAACGGCGATTCCGAAGAAGCGGGAAAGATCGCGACAAAAGAGCTGACCCTGAACATGGGACCGCAGCATCCGGCTACCCATGGGGTGATGCGCCTTGTTCTGGAACTCGACGGCGAGACGGTCAGGAAGTGCACCCCATATGTAGGATATCTGCACCGGGGTGTGGAAAAGCTGGCCGAACACAGGACATATCTCCAGATACTTCCGCTTACAGATCGTCTCGACTATATATCGGCTATGTCGAACAATATCGGATACTGCGAGGCCGTCGAGAGGCTTTTCGGCATTGAGCTTCCTGAAAGGACAAAGTATATAAGGACGATTGTGGCCGAGATGTCACGAATCTCGAACCACCTGCTCTGGCTTGCCACCCACGCGCTCGACATAGGCGCCATGACCGTTTTCCTTTACTGCTTCAGGGAGAGGGAAAAGATTCTGGATCTCTTCGAGAGACTATGCGGGGCGCGCCTGACCGTCACATATCCGAGGATAGGAGGGCTGAAAAACGACGCTGACCCGAAATGGCTTGAAGATGTCTATGCCTTTACTGAAGAGTTCCCAATGCGGATCGGGCAATACGAGACCCTGATAGACAAAAACCGGATCTGGCTGCGCCGGACAAAGGGGGTCGGAGTCATTTCTGCAGAAGATGCCATAAGCTGGGGCATGAGCGGCCCCGTACTGAGAGGCTCCGGCGTGCCTTATGATGTTAGAAAGACGCAACCCTACGGAGTCTACGACAGGGTGCAATGGGATGTCCCGACGGGCAGAAACGGGGACATTTATGACAGATACCGTGTGAGAATGGAGGAACTCAGACAATCCAATTCGATCATAAGACAGTGCATCGATCAGATACCTGAAGGTCCGATAATGGCCGACGCCCCGAAGTTCACACTGCCGCCAAAGGACAGGGTACTCAGCGATATGGAGCACCTTATTCATCATTTCGTGCTTATAACGAAGGGTCCCCAGACCGCACCGGAGGGGGAGATATATGTAGCTACAGAGGTCCCCAAGGGCGAACTTGGTTTTTACTTTGTGAGCGACGGGTCGGGCCGTCCCTATCGGATGAAGATTCGTTCTCCATCCTTCGTTCATATTTCAGCATTGCCCAGACTGAGCGAAGGGGGTCTCGTGGCTGACATTATTGCAAATATAGGAAGTATCGACATCGTTCTCGGAGAGTGTGACAGGTAACAGGTCTTAAGAGCGGTCTTGGTTTCATGTTTGACGAAACTTTAATTAATGAGATAGAGCAGATCAAAGAGCGTTATCCTGAAAGGGTGGGGGCGCTTCTCCCGGCCTTGTATCTGGCGCAAAGGAGATACGGCTGGCTTAGTCACGAGGCGCTCGCAGATGTGGCAGCGGCCCTTAACCTCCCTGAAGCCATGGTCAGGGGTACCGCATCTTTTTACGATATGTTCAGAGACAGGCCCATGGGGCGTCACCTGATCCACCTATGTACCAATGTTTCATGCATGATACTGGGGGCAGAGAGGCTCGTCGATTTTTTCAGGGATCAGTACAGTCTTGAACCGGGCGGCACTACAGAAGACGGCCGGTATTCACTGATTATCATGGAGTGTATTGGAGCCTGCGGCAACGCCCCTGCCATGCTCGTTGATACCGATCTTCACTTGGATCTTGATGAAAACAGGATTAAAGAGATACTCGAGGATTATAAATGAGTCTTAATTGCGAATTCATCCCGGCATGTTTGACGTACTTCGGGCCGGAACTCTGAAAATGGAAAAGTACCTGCTCAGAAACATAGAACATCCGGATTCGGCCGGTATTGAGCAGTATCTGAAGACAGGCGGATACAGTGCGCTTCAGAAGGCGTGTAATCTTGAGCCTCAGACGATACTGGATGAGGTGAAGAAGTCCGGACTCAGGGGCAGGGGCGGAGCCGGATTTCCCACAGGCATGAAATGGAGTTTTGCGGTCGCGGACAAGAAGTTCCCAAAGTATCTCATATGCAATGCCGATGAGGGAGAGCCCGGCACGTTCAAGGACCGGCCGATACTGGAGGATAACCCTCATCTGCTGATAGAGGGTATGGTTATATCGGGATTCGCCATAGGCGCTGAACAGGGTTACATCTACCTGAGAGGTGAATATCCGCATGCCGCCGTAATAATCGAAAAGGCGATAAAACAGGCAAATGACAAGAACTATCTGGGAGATGACATCCTCGGAAGCGGCAGGAGGTTTCAACTCTCGGTGCATGTAGGCGCCGGCGCATATATATGTGGTGAGGAGACGGCCCTGATCGAATCACTTGAGGGCAAAAAGGGGCAGCCCCGTTCAAAGCCGCCATTCCCGGTCAATGAGGGTGCATGGGGGCAGCCCACTATTGTAAACAACGTGGAGACGCTTGCAAATGTCCCTCTGATAATAGAGATCGGCGGCGAGTCCTATGCCTCTATCGGCAGCCCCCGCTGCCCCGGACCCAAGCTCTACTGCGTGAGCGGGATGGTGAAGAAACCCGGTGTATATGAGCTGCCTATGGGTACGAACCTGAAGGAGATAATATTCACACATGCGGAAGGATTGAGGGACGGGGCTCAACTTAAGGCGGTCATTCCGGGCGGCCTGTCGGCGCCTGTTCTGCCGGCAGACTCGATTGACGTACCTATGGATTTTGTATCCATGCAGGACGCCGGAACCATGCTTGGTTCGGGAGGTGTGATAGTGATGGACGAGTCGGTCTGCATGGTTAAGGTGACTTACAGGGCTATGAGATTTTTCGAGCATGAGTCATGCGGCAAGTGCGTTCCCTGCCGTGAAGGAACGGACTGGCTGAGAAAGATCCTTGAGAGAATCGAAAACGGCATGGGAAGGCCCGGTGACATCGAACTGCTTGAAGACGTTGCCGGGATCATGAAGGGCCGGACTTTCTGCGCTCTGGGTGATGGGGCCGCCGGTGTAGTGCTGGCCATGATCAGACATTTCAGAGACGAGTTCCAGATGCACATCGATCAGAAAAAGTGCGCCCTTGCCGTATGAGGTGAAACAGATGATCACTCTGACGATAAATGAGCAGGAGATTACGATCGACAGGCCCATGTCGGTGCTGGATGCGGCCAGGCAGGCCGGTATAAAGATCCCCACACTGTGCAATCACGAGATGCTCAGGCCGTATGGTGGCTGCAGGCTCTGCGTGGTTGAGGTGGAGCGTATGCGCGGCCTTCAGAACGCCTGTTCCCTCATGGCTGCGGACGGCATGGTTGTCAGGACTGAGTCTGAGGAGATAATCAGGGCCAGACGCGGGATACTGGAGTTTCTCCTTATTAATCATCCCCTGGATTGTCCATACTGCGACAAGGCGGGTGAGTGTGAGCTTCAGGACCTCGTCAATATTTACGGTCCGACCGTCGGCAGATACAAGGAGCAGAAGCGCAGGGTTCCTGAAAGTCACAAGGACAGGCTGCTGACGAGGAACATGGAAAGGTGTGTTGCCTGTACGAGATGTGTAAGGATGTGCCATGACCTTCAGGGCGCTTCCGCAATAGACATGGTGGGCAGGGGAAACCGCACGCGCATGGAACCCTTTTCTTCTGAGTCTTTCAATTGCGAATACTGTGGAAACTGTCTGACAGTCTGCCCTGTCGGAGCTATTCTGAGCAGGCTCTATATGCACAGTTTCCGTCCCTGGCAGATCGACCGTGAGATTGAAACGGTCTGTTCATACTGCGGCGTGGGCTGCAGCATGACTGTGCAGGTGAGGGACGAGATGATAAAGCGGGTGATACCTAAACCCGGCAGGGGCGTAAACAAGGGGCTCCTCTGCTGCAGAGGCAGGTTTGGTTATGAATATATCGCTGCTTCCGACAGACTCAAGGCCCCTCTTATCAGAAAGAACGGCAGACTTGTCGAATCTTCATGGACAGAGGCGATCGAATACGTAGCCAGCAGGCTTACGGAAGTAAAGAAGTCAAGTGGAGGGGGAGCAATTGCCGGCATAGCTTCGGGCCGGTGCTCCAACGAGGATAATTATGTGTTTCAGAAGTTCATCCGCCTGGCATGCGGTTCGAACAATATAGATTCCGTCTCCGGAATGGGATATGGGGCGGCCCAGAAATACTTTGAGGCATTGCTCGGTCAGGGCATAACAGCGAATCTCCTCGGAGGAATAAAGAACTCCGACCTGGTCGTGGTCATCGGAGGAGATCCCACCGCTGTAAACCCGGTGCTCGGCCTGTCTGTAAGGGAGGCATTTCGCCGGGGTGCTGACGTGGTGGTGATAGGGCCTGCCGGAGGACTTCGCCGATTCATGACGTTTGGTCTCAATCCCCCTCTGTTTCAGGAGCCGATGCTTCTGGAGTCGTTGATAGCTGCGGTAGCGGCGTCGAAGGGTCTGAGGGGAGAGAAGCTCGACATTGACAGGGGGATCAGGGTTCTCCGGGACAGGTATGCATCCGAACCGGAAATCGACGGATTCACTCAGCTTCGCGACCTGCTTTGCAGCAAACGTTCCATATCGGTGGTCTTTGGAATGGACCTGGTCAGACGTTCCAACGGATTCAGGGCGATGTTCGCCGTTGCCGGTTTGGTCTATCTGACCGAGGGACGGCTCTACCTGCTGTCCGAGCGGCCGAATGACCAGGGAATTGTCGATATGGGTTGCCTTCCCGATATGCTGCCGGGATCGAGACCGCTTGAGCTGTTTGATTTCAGGCGGAAGTACGAAGAGATGTGGGATGCAAAGATACCGGACGACAGCGGCATGGGAATTCTTGATATGATAAGTGCCGCCTCAGATGGAAAGATACGCGCCATGTATGTGATGGGTGAAAATCCCGTTGTCAATGTACCTGATGCAGGTGCTGTAGCACAGGCCCTCAAATCGCTTGATCTTCTTGTTGTCCAGGATATTTTCATGACCGAGACGGCAGAGATGGCGCATGTAGTCCTTCCGGCCCTCGGCTGGGCCGAAAAGACAGGCACATATACCAATCTCGAACGCAGGATACAGCTTCACGGGAAGGCGGTCAATGCCTTTTCCGGTATGGAGGACTGGAGGATAATCTGCGAGATTTCGACGAAGATGGGCCGCAGGATGTCCTATAACGGATCGGAGGATGTATTCAGGGAAATAGCGGCAGTCTCTCCGCTTTACAGAGAGCTTACATATGCTGAAATCGAAAAGGGTGGTGCACTCTGGCCTTACCTGGGTGAACCTCTTCGCGGTGTTATGACAGAAGCGCCGGAGATTGACCTCGACAGCCCGGAGTATGGTGAAGGTCTTTACCTTATGACCGATTCACCTCTCTTTCATTCCGGCACCCTTTCACGTCATTCGGATGCTCTTATGAGGCTGGAGCCGGAGCCCAGGCTGAAGATCGGCCCGGCAGCTGCAGAGAGACTTGGATTGAAAGATGGAGATGTTGTAAGCTTTACGACATCGGCCGGGACCGGCCAATGTGCGATTATGATAGATGAATGCATCGAGGATAACAGGGTACTTCTCAGTAACAGTTTCAGAGGGACGGGGGCCAACAGGTTTTTAAAGTACCGTCCCGACCCTGTAACCGGTGCGCCCGGCCTCGAGGGCAACGAGATAAAACTGGAGAGAGTTTAGCTGATGATGGACGCACTCTGGACCGTGCTGAAGATATTCATACTGGTCAACGTGGTAATGCTTCATGTCGCATATGTTGTCTATTTCGAGAGAAAGGTAATAGGCCATATGCAGGCACGCCTCGGCCCGATGCGTGTGGGCTGGCACGGTCTGCTTCAGCCGATTGCTGACGGTATCAAGCTCTTCTTCAAAGAAGATATCATACCATCTGCCGCGGACAGGCCCATCTTTTACATAGCGCCTGTGATCGGGGTGATCGCAGCTATTGCATCTTTTGCAGTCATCCCGATATGGGAAGGATTCATAATTGCCGATATCGACATAGGCCTGCTCTTCATACTGGCTTTGTCGTCGGTGGGTTCGTACAGCGTCATACTCGGCGGCTGGGCATCAAACTCCAAATATTCATTCCTTGGCGGTCTGAGATCATCTGCGCAGGTGATAAGTTATGAAATAGCAATGGGGATGAGCCTTGTAGGCGTGATGATGATGGCAGGCAGTACTAAACTTTCGGCAATAGTAGAGGCACAGGCAAATGGTTGGTTCATCTGGACCCAGCCGGTCGCTTTTTTCGTATTCCTCATGGCAGCGATCGCGGAGACGAACAGGGCACCTTTTGACCTGCCCGAGGCGGAGACAGAGCTTGTGGCCGGTTACGCCACCGAGTACAGCGGTATGCGCTTTGGTCTGTTCTTCATGGCTGAATATGCAGGCATGTTTGTCATGTCTGCCCTTGCTGCAGCATGTTTCTTAGGTGGATGGAGAGCACCGGGTATTCCCGGACTTGAGAAGATTCCGGGCATTATATGGTTTTTCATCAAGGTTTATGGATTCATTTTTTTCTACTTCTGGATAAGGGCCACGCTGCCGCGTTACCGATATGACCAGCTTATGTCGCTCGGCTGGAAGCTTTTTATCCCTCTTTCGCTCCTGAATATCGTTGTGACGGGGCTTATAAGGTTTATCAAATGACGGTCAATGAACTGGTAAAAAAGATTCTGTTCATCGAGATACTGAAGGGTCTCGCACTGACACTGAAACACTTTTTTTCTCCTGCGGTCACGCGGCAGTATCCGACGGAGAAGCGTGACCCCGTACCCGGTGCACGCGGACTTCATGCTCTTGTGAGAAATCCGGTTACAGGAAAAGAGAAATGCGTTGGCTGCGGGCTTTGCGCTGCCATATGTCCATCACAATGCATATACATCTATACCAGTGAGGGTGAAGATCACCAGAAGGTTGTTGACAGATACGAGATAGAGGTACTGCGCTGCGTCTATTGCGCCCTCTGTGTTGAGGCCTGCCCTTACGGTGCGGTAGTCCTGACCCCTCATTTCGAATACTCGGGATATACGAGAGAGGAGTTCTACTATACAAAGGAGATGCTCCTGGAGAACTGGGATAAATACATGGGAAACGGGTACGGATTTGAATATCTCGAACGATTCTGGAGACCGAAGTCGGCTGATTTCGTAAAGAAAGTCGCTGAAAACAGTGATGCAGGGAGGGATTCGTGACGCTCTCTCAGGCATTCTTCGGCTATTTTGCAGCGGCGATGACCGTGCTGTCGCTGCTTGTTGTTACGAGGCGCAATCCCGTGCACAGCGTGCTCTGGATGCTCGTACTGTTTGTTCATATAGCCGGGCTGTACCTGTTCCTCAATGCCGAGTTTCTGGCGGCCATACAGATAATTGTATATGCCGGGGCCATACTCGTTTTGTTTCTGTTTGTAATAATGCTGCTGAATCTGAAGAAGGAAGAGAGTGCGAGCAAGTACCTCGCACAGTGGCCTGTAGCGGCAACGGTCGGGCTTGCGCTTGCGGTACTGATGATTTTTGTGCTGAGGCGTTTTGAGGTTGTCCCGTCTCCCGGTCCCTATTCGATCGATATGATAAAATCCCAGGGCAGTATAATGACGACCGGGAAGGTACTTTACACAGGTTATCTTTTGCCATTCGAGGTTGCGTCGGTTGTTTTACTCGTTGCCATTATTGGGGCGGTCGTGCTTGCGAAAAGGAGAATTTAAAATTAAGAGCCGGGAGTTAAGTGAAAGGTAATATGATATGGTGCCTTTGAGCTGGTACATAATGCTCAGCAGCGTGATGTTCTGCATAGGGGTCTTCGGGTTCCTGTCCAGACGAAACCTGATCATCATGTTTATGTCTATAGAGCTGATGCTGAACTCGGTCAATATCAGCCTCGTGGCATTCAGCCACTACCTGCAGTCGATGCAGGGGCAGATACTCGTGTTTTTCGTAATCGCCGTTGCGGCTGCCGAGGCGGCCATAGGCCTGGCGATAATCATAGCCATGTACAAGAATAATCAGACGATCAAGACGGACGAGATTAATTTATTGAAAGGGTAATTTTAGAGTTTAGAGTTATGAGATATATACTGATACCATTACTGCCGTTGATCGCCTTCGTCGTCAACATCGTCTTTGGACGAAAATATATAAGGGAAAAAGCCCACTGGATAGCGGTACCTGCCGTGGCGGGCTCGTTTTTACTCGCACTGCTGGCATTCATAGAGGTAACGGGCGGAAGGGTTATCAATATTCATATTTATGACTGGATCATATCCGGCGACTTCCATGTGCCGATCGGTTTTTTGATCGACCAGCTATCAGCCATAATGCTTATGGTTGTCACCTCAATAAGCACACTGATTTTTATCTACTCTATAGGTTATATGCACGGGGACGGAGGCTATTACAGATTCTTTGCATACCTCAGTCTGTTTGTTTTTTCTATGCTTATCCTCGTTATGGCAGACAATTTTCTTCTGCTGTACTTCGGCTGGGAGGCAGTAGGACTCTGTTCGTATTTCCTGATAGGATTCTGGTTCCATAAGAAATCGGCGGCCGATGCCGGGAAGAAGGCTTTCATTGTTAACCGCTTCGGAGACTTCGGCTTTGGCCTTGGCGTGATTCTCATATTCCTCACTTTCGGCAGCCTGGAATATTCAACCGTGTTCGCGCAGGCCCCAGGTGTAGTGGGCCAGACGGTAAATCTTTTTGGGTACGAGGTCAACCTTATAACATTGATCTGTCTGCTGTTGTTCTGCGGTGCCGTCGGAAAATCGGCTCAGCTTCCTCTGCATGTCTGGCTTCCGGACGCCATGGAGGGGCCGACACCGGTTTCTGCGCTCATCCATGCCGCAACCATGGTTACGGCCGGGGTTTTCATGGTTGCAAGATCCAATCCGTTGTTCAACCTCTCCCCGGCTGCGATGAGCACAGTCGCGGTGGTAGGCGGTGTGACCGCATTGTTTGCCGCCACCATAGCGCTGGTTCAGAACGACATAAAGAGGGTGATCGCTTATTCCACTGTCAGTCAGCTTGGTTACATGTTCCTTGCTCTCGGTGTGGGGGCATATTCGGCAGGTATCTTCCATCTCTATACTCATGCCTATTTCAAGGCGCTGCTGTTTCTGGGCTCGGGAAGCGTTATTCATGCCCTTCACGACGAGCAGGATATGCGTAATATGGGGGGACTGAAAAAGCATATGCCGGTGACATACTGGGTCTTTGTGATCGCCACGCTGAGCATAACCGGTATCCCCGGACTCGCTGGTTTTTTCAGTAAGGACGAGATCCTGTGGAGGAGCTATCTCGCGGGCGACCTCGGCAGGTTCCTGTGGTTTCTTGGTACTGCCGCTGCATTGCTTACAGCATTCTATTCATGGAGACTCATATATATGACATTTCATGGTTCATTCAGGGGAACAACCGAACAGGAGTCTCACCTGCATGAATCTCCCCGGGTAATTACGGTTCCCCTGATCCTGCTGGCAGTAGGCGCGGTGGCGGCCGGCTGGGTGGGGATTCCGCCTTTGATAATGGAGCACGGCGACAAGATCGGAGAGTTCCTCGCACCGGTACTCGGCCATCCGGCGGGTGAAGGCGCTCACTCACAGGAGATGATGGTTATGAGCGCATCTATAGCAGTGGCTGTAATCGGGTGGCTTATAGCTGCCTACATGTATCTTAAGAATACGGACTTTCCCCGCAAACTCGCCGATTCTCTCAGGCCGCTGCATAAGCTCCTGTACAACAAGTATTATGTGGATGAACTGTACGGATTTACGATTGTAAGGCCGGTGCTTAATCTCGCGGAGAGGGTCGTTCTCGGGATATTCGACGGGAAGATAATAGAAGGCGTGGTCAACGGGGTGCCGGCGCTGATCGCGGTTATCAGCAGGAATGCACGGACGGTCCAGACCGGTATCATCTCCAGCTATGGTCTGGTTATGGCAATAGGCGTGGTACTGATAGTCGGATTGTGGGTATTTTTGAGGTGATATTGTGGAAGGCGTGATAATGAATCAGCTTGGGTATCCGATTATTTCGTGGACGGTTTTTTTGCCTCTGGCAGGGGCACTGCTTATTCTCCTGCTCAGAGGGGATAACGTTATCCGTCTCGTGAGTCTGATGGTGACTTTTGCCACATTCGTGATCTCCCTGCCCATGCTGACATCGTTTGACAAGACGACATACGCGATGCAGTTCGTGGAACAGCATCAATGGATACCGGAGTGGGGGATCAGCTATTTCGTCGGCGTGGACGGAATCAGCATCCTCTTTGTCTTCCTGACAACACTGCTCAGCATACTTTCTGTTCTTGTTTCGTGGAAGGCAGTAACAGAGAAGGTGCGTGAATTTCATACAGGCATCCTCATCATGGAAGCAGCCATGGTCGGTGTATTCGTCTCTCTCGATTTCTTCCTCTTCTACATATTCTGGGAGGCGATGCTGATACCGATGTTCATCCTTATCGGCGTATGGGGTGGTGAAAACAGGGTCTACGCCGCGATAAAATTCTTCCTCTATACGCTCGTAGGCAGTGTGCTCATGCTTGTTGGCATCATTGTCCTGTATTTCTATGGCGGCCGCACCCTTGACATACTGGTCCTGAGCCGCATCGACTATCCTTTAGCGCTTCAGTGCTGGCTGTTTCTTGCATTCTTCGCGGCATTTGCCGTCAAGGTTCCGATGTTCCCGGTGCATACATGGCTTCCCGACGCCCACACAGAGGCACCTACCGCTGGAAGTGTCATCCTTGCGGGCGTGCTCATTAAGATGGGAGCATACGGATTTCTCAGGTTTTCAATGCCTATGTTTCCGGATGCCACATCATTTTTCATGATACCCATTATTATTTTGTCCATAGTTGCAATTATCTACGGTGCGTTTGTCTGTTTTGCACAGAAGGATTTCAAGAGACTCATCGCATATTCGAGTGTCAGTCATATGGGATTTGTTACCCTCGGCCTGTTCGCCCTGAACACGCAGGGCATTGAGGGTGGTATCCTGCAGATGCTCAATCATGGCATAGTAACGGGAGCGCTCTTCCTCATGATCGGCATTATATATGAAAGGACGCACACAAGGGCTATTGCCAGGTACGGAGGATTTGCAAGCCTTGTTCCATGGTATGCGGGATTCTTCATGATACTTACGCTTGCCTCTATAGGATTGCCGGGCACCAACGGCTTTATCGGCGAGTTTCTGATAATATTCGGTGCATTCAAGGCCCGCATGCTTTACGGTGTTCTCGCTGCCACGGGCATCATCCTTGGTGCCGGTTATATGCTGTGGCTCTATCAGCGCATATTCTTCCAGACCCCTGATCAGGGTTATTTAAAAAATGGCGGACATCCCGTATGGGACCTTGATATGCGCGAGGTGGCGCTTCTCCTTCCTCTTGTGATACTTATTTTCTGGATAGGATTTTATCCGTCAACATTTCTGGATTACATGCATGCATCGGTAGAACATCTTACCGGACGACTGAACCGTTCATCCTATGCAGGCGGAACAGACGGGATGATTGCATACATAATGGAGATGATCAGATAATTATGGATATGGGAATTAGTATGATCGACATGAGGCTGCTGATCCCGGAGATAACCCTGCTAGTGGTGGGGTTGCTTCTTCTTTTGCTTGAACTGGTGGTGACTAAAAAGGAGGCGATCGGACTGCTCGGAATTGCGGGAACTCTCGTCGCCTTTTTCGGAACATACAAGCTATACGCACTCAACGGTGCGCAGCGAGGCTTTTCAGATATGTTCATAGTGGATGGATATTCGAACATATTCAAAATTATTTTTTATCTGAATGTGATTCTGACGATCCTGATCTCCTTAAAATATACTGTTACAGAGAAGATATCCCATGGAGAATACTATGCGCTTCTGATGTTTTCAACATGCGGCATGATGATTATGGCATCGGCAGGTGACCTGATTATTCTTTATCTGGGACTCGAGCTTATGGCGCTTTCAACCTACATTCTTGCCGGCCTGATGAGAAAGGATAGAAGATCGAATGAGGCGGCATTGAAGTATTTCTTCCTCGGGGCGTTTTCCTCTGCCTTTCTGCTGTTCGGCATATCTATTACGTACGGCATGACCGGAACGACAAACATAGGAGACATAGCCTCGGCCATCTCCGGAGCCGGGGCCGCTGATAGCACGATTCTTTATTTGGGACTTATCTTCATCATTGTGGCTTTCGGCTTCAAGATCGCCATGGTCCCTTTCCATATGTGGGCGCCAGACGTATATGAGGGGGCTCCTACCTCTGTTACAGCGTTCATGTCGGTTGGCCCAAAGGCGGCCGGATTTGCGGTTATCGGCCGGGTCTTTTTTGAGGCATTCGGCCCGATGCATTTTCAGTGGTCAGCCATCCTCGAACCTCTTGCCATACTTACGATCGCGGTGGGAAGCATTATCGCCCTGTCACAGACGAACATTAAGAGGATGCTCGCTTACAGTTCAATCGCCCACGCGGGATATATTCTGCTCGGCATCATTCCGGGAACGCCTGACGGACTCGCCGCTTCTGTAACATATCTCGTCATTTACTCATTCATGAACATCGGGGCATTTTCTGTAGTCATCATGCTTCGCAGGGAAGGCTTCAGGGGAGAGGAGCTGCAGGACTACATGGGGCTTGCGAAATCGCATCCCGTTGCGGCCGCGGCCATGCTGGTCTTCATGTTTTCACTGACAGGCATACCTCCGACGGCAGGATTTACCGGAAAGTTCTATGTCATCATGGAAGCGATTAACTCAGGGTACGTCACCCTTGCGGTAGCGGCGGTGCTCTTCAGCGTTGTTTCGGCATTTTTCTACCTGCGGGTTGTGATGTACATGTACATGAAGGAACCGCAGGCTGATATAGAGCTTTCGAGTCCGCCCGGGATGAGGGTTGCCCTTACCGTCACGACACTCATGGTGCTCGCCATAGGGGTCTTTCCCCAGATGCTGCTCAATCTTGTAAAGATATCCATCCTGCATTAGCTTTGTTTTTTAACAACATCGCTATGGGACAAGAATTCAGCTGAAGGGTCAGAATTTGAGCGGGTTCTTTACGACTAAAAGCGGGCACGAAATTTTTTTACTTATATTTCCTTCTATACTGCCCATTAGTATTCTGTTAAGTCCTGTCCTGCCGTGACTTCCCAGAATAACTATATCAGGATCTATGTCAATGGATAATTTTTTGATTACTTCTGATATCTGCCCCTCCTTCAGAAGTCCCTCGGCGGTGATGCCCTTTTCTCTTGATAAACTCAGTTCATCGTCCATGAGAAGCTTCGACTCTGCATAGGCTTTTTCAATCAGTTCCGGTGCATTAATATATATTTCCTCATTAAAGTCCAGCACTCGCAGGATGTGAAGAGTTCCCCCGCTTCTTTCAGCGAATCTCAGGGCGGTATGGAGTGATACTCTATCCTTTTCGCTTTCTCCTGTAGAAACCACGATTATTTTTTTACACTGAAGAGAGCTGAAGCCACTAATTACTATAAAGCAGTTACTACGTGTGTAACCCGTTATTTCCTGCGTGATATTTAAAACGCCACTCTTCATCCCGGCTGTCATAACAATCATCTCTGGATCTGTGTCGGCTATGACTTTTTTAATCTCTTCCAGAGGATTTCCGACCGTGATGCTGATATTGTCTTTCACTGACACACCAATGGAATCGAGGGCCTTAATTATATCCTCCTCTTTTTCCTTGACGAAGTCTTCTGCCATAGCAGATGCGACCCTTCCTACCGCGCCGATGGCCCTTGTAGTATCCCTGACCAGAGACTCACTGACGAGCCCCAATATCCTGACGGAAACTCCTGTCATTTCTGACCAGGCGTAAGCCGCCCTGAGCAGGTGTTCTCTTTTTCCGTTATCGTCGATAACCAGCAAGTTGTCCATCGCATACGCTCGTTCTATTATTAAACTAAAGCATTATATCACATGATGGCATGTGCACAGAAAAGATACGCGGTTGTGGTTAACCTCTGCGTATCTTTTCTGTGTCGACGATGAAGGTAAGCAGTATTGTCAGTGGACAATGATCTTGTACCATACCTCAACGCTTGTAAAGATGATTACAAGCATCAGCGAGTACCTGAGAATGAGTGCAGGCGTCCTTTTGCTGATCATGCTGCCTATCTGTGCTGATGGGATGGAGCTGATTATCAGAGCGAAAGCAAGCAGCCAGTCAATCTGACCGGTCGATATCTTGCCGAGTGCTCCTATAACCGCACCGATAAGTACTATGCCAAGGCTGGTGCCGATCGTGATCCTGATCGGAATCCTTAAGACGTAAATCATTACAGGAATTAATATAAAACCACCACCTGCGCCAACCATCCCGGCGAGAGATCCGATTACGAGTCCCAATATCGTTGCTAGCGGTTTATTGAATTCGATATTGTTGGGATCGGTAATATTGTCGTTATTCTCATCCCTGGGTGGAATGAACATCATCAGTGCAGCTATCACAGCGATCGCTCCGAATGCGATCATTAAGGTCTGGTTGCTCATGTATTTTGATATGACAGAGCCAAACCCGGAACCGAGAGCCACAGATATGCCAAGCACAAGCAGCAGTTTTGAATTTACGAATTTATTCTTTCTGTGTTTGACGACGCCCG
>CAZZGC010000050.1:4897-16670 GCA_964653915.1 uncultured Thermodesulfovibrio sp. | reverse complement strand
TAAGCCGGTGTAATCTGCACGGGTTCTGGACAAGCAGGATAAGGCTTGAGGATGTTCTGCTGAAAACCAATTGACAGGGATGGTAGGCACTAAATGAGCCGTCCGTAAACGGACGGCTCATTTAGTGCCTATGGCGGGCGATGTCCCGACTGACCGGGACGCCCCCTGCTGTGTAAACATGGTGGGCGATGCGGGTTTCGAACCTGCGACCTCTGCCGTGTGAAGGCAGCGCTCTCCCACTGAGCTAATCGCCCGTGATAGAATTATAAAAAAACTCCCGAACTTAATCAATTTCCCTTTTTCGTTTAGAATATACTCATAATGTTTATATTCATCTTTTTCACTACACTGTATGGTCTTGCTCACCTGTATTTCTTTTTTTCTGTCACGAGACTGACCACTTTCGGAAGCATTGCTGATGCGATAACAGGGACGGTGACAATACTTCTTGCGCTGTCACCGGTATTTGTTCATATCGGGAGTTTCAGGCTGCCTGAGAAGATCGTGAAAGGACTTGCGGCGGTGAGTTACACATGGACTCCGTTCATAATAATTTTCTTTCCCGCAGCGGTTGCCCTTGAACTGTACAACTTGGCTGCTGTCCCGGACATTTTCGTTTCAATCTCACATCTGCCGGTCATCCCTCAATCGTACCTGTTTGCAATATCTGTATCTGTTGCTTCGATTCTGGTTATATATGGATATTTCGAGGCAAGAATGCTGGTCGTTGAACATGTCAGAATAGAGACAAATCGCCTGCCGCCGGAGAGAAAAAAGATAAGAATTCTGCAGATTGCCGATCTGCATATAGGGCTTTCGACCAGGAGAGACGATATAATCAGCCTGATGAATATCGTCAGGGATGCTGCCCCGGACATAATAGTCTCGACGGGAGATCTGGTTGACGGCGTTGTGAGAGGTACCGGGCATTATGCACATATCCTCCGGGAGATGAGTGCAGAATTGGGCAAGTTTGCTGTTCTTGGCAACCATGAGTACTATGGCGGGATCAGGCAATCGGTAAAGTTTATCAGTGATGCCGGATTCAGACTGCTGCGTGGAGGGGTCGTCAATATAAGCGACATGATATATATTGCCGGTGTGGATGATATAATGAATTCAAAAAGATCTGACGGTGATGACAATATCAGGAGCGAAAGGGAGTTGCTCGATTCCCTGACCGAAGGTCTCTTCACCATTTTACTGAAACACCGTGCAGATGTGGATGCGGAGTCATGCGGCCGGTTCGACCTGCAGCTTTCGGGACATACCCACAAGGGGCAGATGTTTCCTGTGAATCTGGTGACGATGTGGATATTCAAACATCACGCCGGCCTGTTCAGGCTGCCTGAGGGATCGATGCTGTATGTAAGCCGGGGCGCCGGTACAGCCGGGCCGCCTGTAAGACTACTGTCCAGACCGGAGATAACGGTAATCGATATTGTTCAGAGAGATCTGTATGAAGGCACAGAGGGAGGTGGGCATGGATATAAAGATCAACGGAAAAAGTACCCTGTCTCTTGTTGAAGGAGATATCACCAGGCAGGATACGGATGCGATAGTGAATGCTGCCAACAAGACTCTTCGGGGTGGCGGCGGCGTGGATGGAGCGATTCACCGGGCGGGTGGCCCGCGCATACTTGAGGAATGTATCAGCATCGGAGGCTGTGAGACGGGTGAAGCGGTCATAACCACGGGAGGAAACCTGAAGGCCGGATATGTCATTCATACGGTCGGCCCTGTTTACAGAGGCGGCGGACGGGGTGAAGAGGGTCTTCTGGAAAAAGCCTACCGAAACTGTCTCAGGCTTGCATCAGAAAAGGGGCTCAGGAGCATCGCATTCCCTTCGATTAGCACGGGTGCATACGGGTATCCTATTGAAGAGGCGGCGGAAATCGCGCTGAGGACAACGGTCGATTATCTGAGAAAGCATGACGATATCGAACTCGTCAGGTTTGTCCTGTTCGGAGAGGATGCACTTAAAGTTTATGAACAGGTGCTCAAGAGAATCGTATGATTTACTCCTGAGCCCTGGGTTCGAGATTAATGTACATCACTCCGCCTGTGTTTTTCTGGGGAGTGCTGTCTTTGCCTGCAAGTTTGCGGTATACCGACGCATAAGCCACCATACTGACCGGTATTGTTACAAAGAGACCGATGAGGAGGGCCATTGCGCCGCCGATATTGATCAGCCCGATAAGAAATCCGAACAGGAAGAGATCAATCTTTGCGCCCGATGTGGCGGAGGCACTAGCCTTGAGCGCCTCTATCGGGCCGAGTCGTTCATCTACGATGAAGTAAGGGAAGAGACTGAACTTTATTCCAAGGATGACTCCCGGGACAATCAAAAGAATGAAGCCGGCCATAACGATCAGGGTGTAAAGAATTGACGCTGCAAGAAATGGCAGCACAAGACTGAATGATGAGAGAAGGTCATCAAGCTTCCCCTTTTCACCGTCACAGAACTTGAGACTGACTTTGATCATTCCCATCTGTACAACCATGCCGATTATCCACCCTGCGATTCCGAGCACGAAACTCACTACAGGAAAGTTCTGTTTGGTAACACCGCTTATTATTCCGGGCAGGTTTTCAATGAAAAATGCGACGATCAGCAGGAGGATGAAAAAACCGATGTTCTCCTTGACTATCTCCCATGCGAACCTTATCTCCTCTCCCATATTGAATCTTTTTTCCGCCATTGAAACATCTCCTTTCCAGTTTACGACTTTATCAGCAGGGCACCCTGAAGTCAATAAGCCATGCCGTTGCTCCCTCTCAATATCTCTTGATATCTTCTTAATATCGGTTTTCGGACGTCGTGCTAAAATACTTGAATGAAAGCACTTGCGCACATTATTCACAAGTTTGAAATATTCCGGGGAGGCATTGTCTCAAAAAAATATTGAATGCGATAAGATAATTGAAGACGCATAGCGAATGGTTGGAAGGATGGAAGCAACAGATTGCATTATCGTGGAAGCGGCTGAGGTATCGCCAATATTTTTTTTTCGCCAACCCTCCCCCGGAATTTATGGATTAAGAGGGTTTGAATTGCTGTATATTCTGATAGGGCGTTCGTGATGAAGCGGGAAAGCACCGGAACCGCGAGCTTCAATCTCAGGGCCGATTTCCGCCCGGCAGGAGACCAGCCGCGGGCTATAGATATGCTGACCGAGGGAGTTCTTAAGGGACAACGGCATCAGGTGCTGCTTGGGGTAACAGGTTCGGGAAAGACATTCACGATCGCCAATGTAATAGCAAACCTGAACCGGCCTGCTCTCGTCATCGCCCATAATAAAACGCTGGCAGCTCAGCTTTATGGTGAGTTCAGAACATTCTTTCCTGACAATGCCGTCGAGTATTTTGTCAGTTACTATGACTACTACCAGCCCGAGGCATACATACCCGTTACTGATACATATATAGAAAAGGACGCGATGATAAATGACGATATCGACCGTCTCAGGCATGCCGCCACCCGGGCGGTGCTTGAAAGAAGTGATGTGATAGTTGTGGCCTCGGTTTCGTGCATATACGGTATAGGCGCTCCTGAAGACTATATCTCGATGCACCTGATCATTGAAGAGGGGATGAGGATAGAGCGGGACGAATTCCTCGGCCGTCTTGTGGAGATGCTGTATGAAAGAGGTGAGGACTTCAAACGCGGGAAGTTCAGGGTCAGGGGTGATGTAGTGGAGATATTCCCCTCATTTTCGGGCGACAATGCTGTGAGGGTCGAGTTCTTTGGCGATGACATAGACGGTCTTTACGAGTTTGACGCTTTGACCGGGAATGTGATCCGGCGGTTGAATCGCCTGGCACTGTATCCAAACAGCCACTGGATAACGCCGAGGGACCGGATCGAGCGTGCCCTGAAGGCCATAGAGAGGGAGATGGATGATAGGGTGCTTGAACTGCTTAGAGAGGGGAAGGAGCCTGAGGCGAGGAGACTCGAACAGCGTACACGTTTTGATATGGAGATGCTCAGGGAGTTTGGATATTGTCACGGCATAGAAAATTATTCGCGCCACCTGAGCGGAAGAATGCCGGGAGAACCGCCTTCATGCCTGATCGACTATTTCCCCGATGACTTTCTCATGATAGTGGATGAATCTCATGCAACAATCCCTCAGATCGGGGGAATGTACGAAGGAGACAGATCGAGAAAACAGACGCTTATTGATTACGGCTTCAGGCTTCCTTCGGCACTCGATAACCGTCCCTTGAAATTTGATGAATTCGAGGCGAGGGTCGGACAGGCGATTTATGTATCGGCAACACCTGCCGAGTATGAGATCAGGAAGTCAGGGAAAAGGATCATAGAACAGATAGTCAGACCTACCGGACTTATGGATCCGGTGGTAGAGCTGAGGCCTGTAGCCGGCCAGCTTGACGACCTTCTTGGTGAGATACGCAGCAGGGCGGCAAGAGAGGAAAGGGTTCTTGTGACGGCGCTCACCAAGAAGATGGCGGAAGACATAACAGAATATTATTCTGAACTGGGCGTGAAGAGCCGTTATCTGCACTCCGATATCGATACGCTCGACAGAGTTGAGATATTACGCGAACTCAGGCTTGGAAAGTTCGACGTTCTCATCGGCGTAAACCTCCTCAGGGAAGGGCTTGATCTCCCTGAAGTGTCTCTCGTAGCCATTCTTGATGCAGACAAGGAGGGTTTTCTCAGGTCCGCGCGGTCACTGATTCAGACTGCCGGCCGCGCTGCAAGAAATATAAACGGACGGGTCATTCTGTACGGGGACAGGATTACGGGCTCCATGAAGGTCGCGATGGAGGAGACGACAAGGAGACGTAAAATCCAGGAAGAATACAACAGACGATATAATATTACCCCGACGAGTATCAGGAAGGAGATCAAGAATATTCTCAGCTCTGTTTATGAGGCGGATTACTGGACGGTTGAGGCAGCCGCTGAGGAACCGGCAGCGTACGGAGACGAGGCGGATCTAAAGGAACTGGAAGCGCAGATGAAAGAGGCGGCTGACAGGCTGGAGTTTGAAAAGGCGGCAGAGCTCAGAGACCGCATCAGGAATATAAAAGAGCGCCTTCTGAAGCTGGGAATAAAGAAATAGTCGGTTGATGAAATGTAACTCTTCGGATTTGTGAATAATGCGGGATAGTCAATCCCGAAGAAGGGAAGCGGCTTCCTCATCCATGAGATAATAGAGTCTTCCCGATACCGGACTCACCATGGAAGCAGGGAGATCGGGCTTTCTGTTTTTAATAACATCTCTTACGGCCCCCGCCTTTTCTCCGCCGGTGACAAGGAATATTATATTTTTTGCGATGTTGATCACCGGCAGTGTCACAGTAATACGCTCAGGCCCGCTACCGGTCTTTGCGTCTGTTACAAATTTATTTTTTTCCTGCAGGGCGGCGCTTTGAGGAAACAGCGAAGCGGTATGGCCATCCCTGCCCAGTCCGAGCAGGATCAGATCAAACTCCGGTTCCGCTTTGCGCCGACTCCGGAAAAAGGCCCTGATATTTTTTTCATATTTTTCGGCGGAATCAGATGGGAAAAGCTGGGAAGTCAGAATCGGATGGATGTTCGTTGCCGGCATATGTAGATTCATCAGCAGGGTCCTGTTGATCATACGGAAATTATTCTCTTCATTATCATACGGGACGAACCGTTCATCCACCATAAAGATATGAGTTTTCTCCCATGGGAGGTCTTTCATGGTGGCCATCTTTTCATAAAGCGGGAGGGGAGTTTTTCCCCCTGATATGGCTACGGCAAAGTAACCGTTACTCTCTATGGATTCTTCAGCGATCCCGGCCCACAGCTCCAGTGTGCATGAAAACAGATCCTGCGGGGACTTGAATATCTTTATTTCCATCTTCCGGCTTGCCATTAATGATAACTATGTTTACCGATGCTCTAATCTTCAGAGAGTATCATCCACTGACGGCCATCCTGCGACATGAGCTCGTCAGCAGCAGACGGTCCCCATGTCCCGGCCGGGTAGTTCGGAAGGTGCAGGGAAGGCCTTTCCTCCCACCTCTTTATGATAGGGTCGACAACGGCCCACATCGCTTCTATGCCGTCCTGTCGGGCGAACAGAGTCTGATCCCCCTTCATGCAGTCCAGCAGGAGTCTTTCGTATGGCATCGGGAAGTGGACTGTTCCCTGGAGATCTTTTTCATAGTCGAAGCTCATGTTCACCGGATACAGTTGATTCCCTGTACCAGGGTGCTTTACTCCTATATGAAGGATTATTGATTCATGCGGCTGAATTCCAAGGACGAGCATATTCGGTTGACGGAATTCACATGCGGCCCCGAACAGGCGTAAAGGTGGTTGTTTGAAATGGATGCTGATCTCTGTCACGCGTTTTCCGAGACGCTTGCCGGTGCGAAGATAAAAAGGGACTCCCGCCCATCTCCAGTTGTCAATATAAAACTTGCCGGCAAAGAAAGTCGGGGTTTGGGAATCGGGCGCAATATTACTCTCCTGGCGATATCCGGCCGCAGGCCTCCCGTCCACGGTTCCAGGGCCATATTGTCCCCTGACCGTATATTTGTCGATGTACGCCTCGTCCATTGAACGTATTGTTTTATAGACTTTCACCTTTTCATTTCTGATATAATCTGCCTCGAATCCTATGGGGGGTTCCATGGCAATCATTGCAAGAAGCTGCATCATGTGGTTTTGCACGATATCCCGTATTACCCCAGCTCCATCGTAGAATCTTGCACGGTTTTCTATACCTATCGACTCTGCAACGGTGATCTGCACATGATCTACATACCGCCTGTTCCAGAGTGGTTCAAATATGCTGTTGGCGAATCTGAAAAAGAGAATGTTCTGCACAGTTTCTTTTCCGAGATAATGATCGATACGGTATACCTGGTCTTCGTCGAATGACGAGGCTATGATGCGATTCAGTTTTACGGCCGATTCCTGATCGCTGCCGAAGGGTTTTTCGATGATGACCCGGGTGTCGAAAGTATCCCTGCAGAGGTTGCAGAGGGAGAGGTTCTTTATTATATCCGGGAGAAATGCGGGGGGGACAGCCATGTAATAAAGAATTTTTCTGCTTTTGCCGGACGTTCCCGAGAGTTCGGACATCTTTTTTTCGAGTGCCTTGTATCGTCCTGCTTCATCAAACTTCCCCTGCACGAAAAAGATATGTCTGCTGAATCGTTCCCAACAGTCACCTGCCGGTTTTTCCCTGCCAAACTCGGCAAGGGCATCATTTACAAGGGCGCGGTACTCTTCATCGGTTCTGTCGCTTGATGCAAATCCGATTATGGCAAATTCATCCGGAAGGTTTTCATCCCTGCATAGGTGGTACAGCGTGGGCAGCAGTTTTCTTCTGCTCAGATCGCCGGTCCCGCCGAAGATGACCATCGTAAAAGGTTCTATGTCGAATTTCTGTGGACGTATCTCGCATGCTTCCACAGCCTTCTCCGGAGTCAGAGGATCATGGTTGTCGTGAGACATTGAGTTCCCTTCATGATTTTTTCTTTACCGCGTGTCCCCCGAATTCATTACGGAGAGCTGCGATCACTTTAGCACTGAAGGACTCCTCTTGTCGGGAACGGAACCTTTCGAGCAGAGAAAGAGTTATTACCGGTGCGGGAACATCCTGATCTATAGCCTCGGCCACGGTCCATCTGCCCTCGCCTGAATCTTCAACATAGCCACGGATAGAATCGAGCGAAGGGTCCTCTTTAAATGCCTTTTCCGCGAGCTCCAGCAGCCATGATCTGATGACGCTGCCCCTGTTCCAGAGTCGTGATATTTTCTGAAGGTCCAGGGCGAAATCCTTTCTGGCATGAATGATTTCGAATCCTTCAGCGTATCCCTGGAGCATCGCATACTCTATGCCGTTATGCACCATCTTTACAAAATGTCCGGCGCCGTTCGGACCGACCAGCATATATCCTTCATCCGGAGCAAGGGATTCAAAGACCGGTTCGACGGATCTGAAGACATCTTCAGGACCTCCCACCATGAGGCAGTAGCCTTCGGTCAGCCCCCATAGCCCTCCGCTTGTGCCCGCATCGAGGAACTGAATGCCTCTGTTACCGAGTTCTGCGGCCCGCCGCATAGAGTCCCTGTAATTCGAATTCCCACCATCGATGATTATATCGCCCTCTTCCAGCAAGCCGGAAAGTTTCTCAATCGTCTCTTCGGTCGGTTTGCCCGCGGGAACCATTATCCATATTACCCGGTGTCTGTCGAGCTTCCCGATCATGTCCTCCAGTGATGAAGCGCCTTCCGCTCCCTTTTCTTCAGCCTTCCGGACCGACTCTGGAGTACGGGCATACCCGACTATCTCGTGGCCATCCCGGAGAAGTCGTTGCACCATATTCATTCCCATCTTGCCGAGTCCCACGAATCCGAGTCTCATGATAACACCCCTTCGTCAAAACGATGAGTATCCTCCTCCGGCAGGTCCGGTGAAGGATAGGACCATCATGTTCATATGCTGATATCTGAAAGTTCTATTTTACCTTGCCGGTGAAGACATAGTCATTGGCCTTTGCAGCTGAATGACAGCCAAGGCATCCGTTGACTTTTCCTTCGGCCATGATACTAAGGTCGGCTCCGTATTTGGCCCAGAACCAGTCACCCCCGTCCGGATTGTAACCCTTTACCTTGTACATAACCGTTACCGCAACCAGCTTCTTGTCGGGTGAGTAGTTTTCCTTGACGATTATGGAGTTGTTGGCCAGTCCTTTCTTCCCTTTGATGGACTCGATGGCGATATCGTTAACATATGTCGTCAGGAATGCTCCGTGAGGCTTGGTTCCCTTATACATTTTCCCCTTGCCGGGCCATGTCTGCCAGTTCTTGTACGGGCTTTGGCTGATTATGTGATGTCTGACATCTCCCCCTGCAGGGATCGGCATGGAGGAGCTGTAACCGAGCGCCTGCGCTTCATAGGGGATCACCATATGCTGATGCCCTGCCATAGCCATGAACGAGACGCCAAGGACAATTACCGTGGCCAGTGAGAAGACTGAAATTCTTTTCATTTTCCTACCCCCTTTCAGGATTAAAGGCTTTGTCCAAGTGTAAAAGGATGAGCTTCCCGCTGCCATGATATATATCATACTACATTATGTATACAGCGGCAATGAATAGGGGGAACGATAGCCTCTTGGTCTTCTCTGCCTTTCAACTCCTGACTCTGATAATTCACATACCGGGCTACCCGAAGATGGGATGCCTTCAAACTTTTCCCGCCAGCATTAATATCCCTATGATGATAAAGAGTGATGCTGCTCCTATTCGAATATGTTCAGGCGTGAAAAAGCGGGTAAGGCTGTCCCCTATGGCGATCGTTATCAGGGTTACCACAGCATATGCGGATACCGAGCCAAAAAAAACCACAACAGGTAATTTTGATTTTGCCGCAAGGTTGAGGCCGGCAAGCTGGGTCTTGTCCCCAAGTTCTGCAAGAAACACCGCACCGAATGTTGCAAAGAAGATTTTCCAGTTCATGTAGCCTCCCTGTATCCTGATTCCTTAAGTTTTACGCACAAAAGTTCGTAACAACAGTTACAAAAGACTATTTATTTTATCTCAAACTGGTAAGAGATGAAAATCCGGACAAGAAATTTGAGTTCCGCCGTACATGACAGGTACAAAACCGGAGGCAGGTAGTGGGAAAAAAGATCGCTGTCAGTTTTGAAGAAGACCATATAAAGGTTGTCAAAGCGGCGCTCAGGGGGGGGCACGCCTTCATAGAACATACTGAAATCATAGAGTACCATGAGCTTGACAGCTATCTTGAGCAAGAGAAGGCTACGGAGTTCATAGTGACCTATGATTTCAAGGAAGCGTTTCACGGTACCATGAAGATTCCCGTCGTCAAACCACGTTACCAGAAGAGCCTTATTGAATCGGAACTCAGGAAGATTACAAAACTCGAACAACTTTCATTTGTTCATATACCACTTGGAGAAAGGATAGAGAACGGCCGGAAGTCACAGGAAGTCTTCTACTTTGCGGTGAATGATGAAGTGATACAGGATGTGGTCGGACGATTTTACGATTACGGCAAGACGGTCAGGGCGGTTTATCCAACTGTTTTTTCTGCTGCTGCGCTTCTGGATTCCGAGGATAATGACGACGGCAAAATGGGGATATTCAGCACCGGCATGGAAAAGATAGTTTTTTTCGTAAAGAATGGAGAAGTTCACTTTATCAGGAACTATGAGTCCCTTGACGACGATCTCTCGGATTTTGACATCCAGAATATCAACATGACTATAAGCTACTGTTTTCAGAACTTCAGGCAGAACCCTTCTTCACTGGTGCTGCTCGGCAGCCTGGCCGGTTCAGGGAGATTCAGCGCCTTCCCGACAGTTCCTGTTGTTGCCCCTCTGATACCCCCTGGGGTCCATTGCAGTGAGGATGACTTTAACAGCTTTTTCCTGCCGATAGCCTCGCTCTTTGCGCCCCGTTCCGTAAATTTACTGAGCGGCTACTTCAGAAATATTAACTTGATAAAAACCTCCATGTCCGTAGCTGCGGCACTTTTTATGGTCACGGTTGTTGTTGGAGGGATGATGATCTTTAATGAGATCGGCTCATTATACAGGACGCGCAGCGCCATGGAGTCATTTAGGCCTGACAGCAGTGAGGTGGAGTCAGTTTATTCATCATACCGCGAAAAGCGGGGCGAGTTTGAAAATGTCATGCCCCTGATCGGTTTTCTGAACAGCAAGCATAACGATATCGGGGGGTTGCTTGCCGGTATCGGGAGTTTGCAATCCAGAGATATGAAGTTTAAATCATTGGATGCCTCCGTGATGGGAAACGGCGGTTATGCAGTTACGATCACCGGGGAAGGGGATTCTGAGGACTATTCAGGACTTCAGTCGTCATTCAGGAAGCTCATCGCTGATCTCGGGAGCAGTGAGGGAGTGAAGGTCAAAGGCACCACCCTGAATCTTACCGGCAAGACCTTCAGGATTGATCTTGAATACAGGGGTGAGGGGTGAACTATTTCGGATATCTGAAAAAGAAATTCCCGGGATATTTTTTATCGGGGTTGCTCGCCGGACTGTTTCTCTTTGTGCTTATCGCTCTTCACCGATATGAAGAAACTCTTTCCAATGCTCTGCAGGATATGCAGAGCATTGGAGCCAATAAGGAGAGTATTTCAATGCAGTTGCGTCAGATTGAAGGGGTAAAGAAGTACTTCTCCCGGGAGTTCGGAATAGATATACAGAGGGTTGATGCGGATGAGGCCTTGCTCAGGGCGTTAGATGATATGAAGGAGAATCTGCAGAGAGCCACATTTGCCGTATCCAATATCGAGAAAAAAAACGGGAAGAAGATGATAGAGGTAACTATTTCAGCCCCGATGGATAGCTATCACATGATCCTTGAATACATTACATTCATCGAGTCTTTCAGGATGCCGGACTATGAAGTGCAGAATCTGTCAATTTCCAGAGGTGAGGGCGGTATTGTAACGATGTATGTGAAAGGAGTGCTGGTCATGCCGGCTTCCGCTGCTCAGGAGACAGGTTATGGAGCTTGACGGTAAATCAGCCATTTTTCTTGCGGCTCCGTTTGTTGTGATAGCGCTTCTCGTGACGGCCGCGTATTATGTTCCGTTTGAAAAGGGCCTGACAGAGGCTGAGGAGGGGATGCTTGGTTTTGTGCGTGCAGATCTCTCGGTAAAAAAGCACCGGACCCCGTTGACCGCAAAGGCCGGCCCGGGTCTGTTCGAGTTTGTCCGGGAAAGGGGCGAGGCCGGTGCAGAGGCTGAAGGCGTAAGACCGG
>CAZZGC010000050.1:0-4797 GCA_964653915.1 uncultured Thermodesulfovibrio sp. | reverse complement strand
GAGTTTGTCCGGGAAAGGGGCGAGGCCGGTGCAGAGGCTGAAGGCGTAAGACCGGACAAGAAAGGGTTGACCCTTATAGTTGTAAGTGGAGACAAGAAGATGGCTTTGATCGATGACCGCCTTGTTAAGGAAGGTGACCGCATTGACGATAAGAAAATAGCAAGAATCGAACCTGACAGAATTCTGGTCGGGGACAGAACGCTAAAATGGGAATATTTGAGAGAGGAATGATGAAAAAATTTGTATTCGTTTCCATATTGTTTTTTGCCTTTTCCTGCGCTGTCCCGCAACAGGAAGCAATGGTTGATAAGGGGCCTGACATGATAGAAAAGGCATTTGAGGAAGCCCGGTCGTCAGAAGCCCCTGCAATAGAGGCTCCGGTGCCGGAGATCCCGGAATTCCGCCCTGTAAGAGAGGAGAGCTCTCCCCTGAACACAAAAAGGATAACTATCTCCGCACGCAATACTCCGTTGAGAGATGTGCTGCACACGGTTGCTGAAACCGCCGGCCTTAATATCGTGATGGAAAAGGGGGTTGACCCCGAGACGCCGGTTACGATGACATTCAGGGATGTAAGCATCGGTGATGCACTCAGGATAATTTCCGATTCAGTCGGTTACTTTTATTATGTAAGGGATGACATTCTGATGGTCAGGGCGATGGATACCGAGATATTCGAGATAGGACAGCCCAATGTCAATCAGACATATAAGATGAGTGTGGGAGGAGACATTCTCAGTGGAGTGGCTTCATCCGGGGAGGAATCTTCGGGTTCCCTGAGCGGCGATGTCAGCGCTGGTTCCGAGTCCGACAGCACTGCATTCAGATTCTGGGACTCGGTAGAAAAGGCCCTGACTACTATTATCTCCATGGATACAGGCTCATCATCTGAACAGCGCCCCAGACCGTCCCTCGTGGTCAACAGGATGGCCGGTACCGTAATGGTGACCGCTTCAAAGAAGAATCTGACGGCTGTACGCAACTATATAAGCAATCTGAAGAAAGTGCTGAATCGCCAGGTTCTTATAGAGGCCCGTATTGTAGAGGTGCAACTGTCTGAAGGTCTCAAGTACGGCATTGACTGGTCGGTGGTTGGCCGGGTGATCAACGATATCCATATGAATGCAGGAGCTAACGTCTTTTCAAGTGTTGTCAACAGGATAGGACCTAATTTTGAGATAGGCATAACTGACAACGAAAACGTTGATATTCTGCTGAGGGCTCTCGAAGAGCAGGGAGATGTCAAGACACTCTCGAATCCGAGGCTGAATATAATGAACGGGCAGACCGCAATGCTCAGTGTTGGCAGAAATACTACTTTCATATCACGGGTTGAGACATCTACTACGGCCTCGGATGGCTCATCTCCGGTGACGACCTTTACGGTCGATACAAACAGCATTCTGTCCGGCATCGTGTTTGGCCTTGTCCCTTATATCAACGCACATAATGAAGTCACGCTCAATATAACACCAATAATCTCTAATTTAGTAGATCTCGAAGAGAAGCTCGTAGGGACGGGGGGGAACTCTGTTGAGATAAAGCTGCCTACGGTCGATCTGAGAGAAATGAGTACGACTATTAAGGTGCTCGACGGGCAGTTGATAGTAATAGGAGGGCTGATTGAGAAAGAGGAGAGTGAGACAGAGGACAGGGTGCCCATTATCGGCAGACTGCCTCTCATTGGAAAGGTTTTCAACAGAGTTGATCGTTCCTCCAAAAACACCGAGCTCGTTATCATGCTTATACCAAGGATAATCGGGTAGAGATGAAACTTGGTGAAGTATTAATAAGCAAGGGACTCCTGACCGAGAGCAGGCTGGAACTTGCACTGGCACACCAGAAAGTTACCGGAACGATGCTCGGCGAGGCGCTTATCAAGCTCGGCTTTGTCTCATCGGTCGAGATAGCCAAGACACTGGCAGAGCAGAGCGGCATACCCTTTGTCGATCTTTCGGAGTACCAGATATCCGAGGAAGCGATAAGGCTTGTCCCAAAACATGTTGCAGAGCAGACGGGCTTTATTCCTCTGAGGGTAAACAACGGTAACATCGAGATAGGCGTCACAAACCCATCCAACATTCATGCAATAGATACGGCCACCAAACTGACCGGTAAACAGCCTAAGGCGTACATGATAGACAATCAGGGGTTCTATGAGACACTCGAAAGGGCATACTTCTTTCTTGAAAATCCGATTCATCTCCGTATCAATGAAGCTATAAGCGATATCAAGTCATCACCCTCCCTGCCGGCAAACACCGTAGCGGAACTGTCGGAAAACCTGATAATGGAAGGAATCAGAAGAAAGGCAACCGATATTCATATCAGTCCGTCGTCAGATACGGTTAATGTCTTCTACAGAGTGGATGGGGTGCTGCAGTACGGCTTCTGCATCCCGAAGATCGCTCACAGCGGGATAGTGTCGAGGATAAAGGTTCAGTCCATGCTCGATATATCCGAACAGAGGTTGCCACAGGACGGCTCTTTCTCCATGACATTTCTTAATACTAATTACGAGATGAGGGTATCCACTACACCTACGATATACGGGGAGAACGTTGTCATCAGAATTCTGGCGGGCACCGGGCAACTCATCAGTATTGAGGCCCTCGGTTTTGATCCTCAAAGCACAAAGCGCCTCAGGATGCTTTTTCAGAAGCCCCACGGAATAGTTCTCATTACGGGGCCTACCGGCAGCGGTAAGACTACGACACTGTATGCCGCGCTGAGAGAGGTCAACCTTATTGAACGTAATGTACTGACCGTAGAAGATCCGGTGGAGTACAAACTGAGCTTTGTCAAGCAGACGGCAGTCAATCTGAAGACAGGTTATGACTTTGCCCGTGCAGGGAAGACCTTCATGAGGCAGGACCCGGATGTGATGCTTCTTGGAGAGATAAGGGACGAAGAGACGGCACGTATTGCTGTCAGGGCCTCGATAACGGGCCATCTCGTGCTGTCTACTCTGCATACGAACGATGCCGTTACCTCTGTGCCCAGGCTTCTTGATTTCAACATCGACAGGTTCATGCTCTCTTCTTCGCTTCTTGCGGTTGTTGCACAGCGTCTCGTTCGGAAGCTGTGCAACGAATGCAAAGAGGAGTACGAGGTTACCGGTGAGGAGTTCGAGCATCTTCATATAACGGGGAGTGGTTCACCTGAGGAGATGTCCATTGATACGGCATGCAGGCCAAGGGGATGCAGCGCATGCAACAATACCGGGTACTTAGGACGGACAGTCGTCGGAGAGATCATGGTCGTAAATGATGAGATCAAGGAGCTGATTGTCGATGGGGCATCGCTCGGCAGGCTCCGGGATGCAGCCCTCAAGAACGGCATGATTCCGCTGCGTGAGGCGGCCATCCGTAAGGTCAAAGATAAGATTACGAGTATCGAAGAGATCAACAGG
This sequence comes from uncultured Thermodesulfovibrio sp., assembly GCA_964653915.1. GTDB lineage: Bacteria > Nitrospirota > Thermodesulfovibrionia > UBA6902 > UBA6902 > CAZZGC01. The sequence goes on along the minus strand of CAZZGC010000050.1, from coordinate 1,385 downwards.
GTAATAGACTGATGCCTTTCTTCAGTTACAGGGCTATTGACGGCGGTGGAGAGATAGTCAACGGGATAATCGAGGGCGCCGACGAATCCGCAGCATACAGTAACGCGGTCTCAACCGGACTGCACATCCTGAGGATCAGGAAGGCCAGCCCCCTGACCGATATGTACCTGAAGAAGCTCAGGACATGGGGCATAAAGTCCAGAGAGATAATCGAGTTCGCGGGCAATCTTTCGGTTATGCTGAGGGCCGGGATTCCCCTTGTTACAGCTATTCAGGATATCGCCGACACAATGGATAATAAAAAATTTCGTTCAAGGCTTCTGGATATCAAGAGGTCGATCGAACTCGGCTCCGGATTTTCAGGTGCACTTTCTCAGCACAGGGATATTTTCCCCGAGATATTCATCAATCTTATCGCGGTGGGGGAAGAGACCGGACGGCTTGATGAAAGCCTTTCAGATGTGGCTACGCACCTGCAGAGGATGGAAGACCTGCGCAGCGCGATAATAAGGGCCCTTATGTATCCGTCATTTGCGCTTGTGGGGACTACGGGAGCGCTGCTGTTCTGGCTGATATATGTTCTGCCCAAGATGAGCCAGCTTTTTATCTCCATGGATATCGAGCTGCCCGTGCTTACGCTTTTCCTCATAATAGCCAGCGATTTCTGCAGCAAAAACTGGTACCTCTTTTTCGTTGTGCCGGCGACGCTCTACGGACTTGTAGCAGTGCTGTCCAGGTTCGAGAAGACCAAGTACTATATCGATGCTGCGTTGCTGCGAATTCCGATAGTAGGGCTTATACTTTACAACAAACTGCTGGCCCTGTTCGCAGAGCAGTTCAGGATATTGATAGCGGCGGGAGTTACCATCGACCGGGCGTTTGACATTATGATCAGAGTTATTTCCAATCTCGTATTCAGACGTGCACTCACAGGTGTGAAGGAGAGTGTCCTGCTCGGGAGCAGAATCAACGAGGCCCTCAAGCAGTATCCATCGTTATTTCCGAATATTGTCGTCCGAATGGTTTCCATCGGCGAATCCACGGGGAACCTGAATGAGCAGTTCGACTATCTGTCGAACTACTATCTTAAGAAACTGGATGATATTTCAGAGAAACTCGGAAAGATGATCGAACCGATCGTAATAGTAGTAATCGGCGGTATATTCGTAATAATAATACTCGGTCTTTTGTCACCGATATATGATTTAATCTCAGGATTGGGGAGTTAGACATGGAATTTCTGAGTTTTTTCGGATTAAATGAAGACCCGTTCAGGCTTACGCCGGACCCTGCCTACTTTTATCCTTCATCAAACCACAACGAGGGACTCATGCTCATGAACTACTCGATCGACCAGAAGGAAGGCTTCGTGGTCATTATAGGCG
>CAZZGC010000049.1:11318-16679 GCA_964653915.1 uncultured Thermodesulfovibrio sp. | reverse complement strand
CAGGCAAAGCAGTCCGGGCAAAATCGCCCCTCCGAGGTTGAGTGAGATGATCTGCCGGTCAAACGTGGGAATCCTCAAGCCGAAGAAGCGGTTGAACATGTATGCATATTCGTCAGGTTCATAGTAGGTATCGAGTTCCCGTTTGAATACAGGGATGTTTATCAGGCTTCCCACAAGGCAGAACCAGAAAAAGAAGAGTCCTGCCACGGGGCTCAGGCCAAGCTTCGTAAAGGCTACGGCCGGAAGCATGAAGATCAGAAATGGGACGACCAGGATGAAGATAAAAAATATCGCTATTGATATGGGTAAAAAATACATCGCTTTAGTTCCTTCTCAGAAAACGAATTCAATTCATTATAACCCAGAATAGTGTAAAAGAGCAGTAGGGCAGGAGTGCAGTAGGGCAATGCTTGACTCGGTTATGTAATTAATTTTATTCTTACTTTCATGAAAAAGCTCTGGGCGGGACGATTCACCGAGAAGACCGAAAAGAGTGTTGAGGAGTTTACCTGCTCCGTGACGTTCGATGCCCGCCTGTGGAAATACGACATCCAGGGCAGCATCGCTCATGTGAAGATGCTCGCACGCCAGAAGATCATCTCAAAAAAGGATGCCAACTCCATCATCCGTGGACTTAACGATATAGCATCCCGGATAGAGGCCGGAAAGTTCAGGTTCAGGAAAGACCTCGAGGATATCCATATGAATATTGAGCATGCCCTGATCAGGAATATAGGCCCGGCCGGTGGAAAGGTGCATACGGCCCGCAGCCGCAACGATCAGGTGGCGCTGGACATGAGGCTCTATCTCAGAGACGAGATCAGGGAGATCGGAATCCTTGTAAGGAAGCTTCAGCGTGCCTTCGTGTCTCAGGCTGAGCGTCATTTAGGAGTGATGATGCCCGGCTATACGCATCTTCAGAGAGCACAGCCGGTGCTGCTTTCCCATCACCTGCTTGCCTATTACGAGATGCTTGAGCGCGACCGTGGACGACTGTGGGACTGCTTCGAACGGGTAAACGTTATGCCCCTTGGCTCCGCCGCTCTTGCGGGGACATCGCTGCCGATAGACAGAAGGTATGTGGCGAGGTTGCTCAAGTTTCCTGCTGTTACGGAAAACAGTATTGATACTGTGTCAGACAGGGATTTCGTTATCGAGTTCATATCGGTTGCGTCTATTCTTATGATGCATCTGTCACGGTTTGCCGAGGAGTTGATACTGTGGAACACCGAAGAGTTCGGCTTCGTGGAGCTGCCGGATGCCTTTACAACGGGATCGAGTATAATGCCCCAGAAAAAGAACCCCGATGTCCTTGAACTTACGCGTGGAAAGGCGGGCAGGGTTTTCGGAAGCCTTGTCTCCATTCTCACACTGATGAAAGGGCTGCCGCTTGCGTACAACCGGGATATGCAGGAGGACAAGGAGGCGATGTTTGATGCAGTGGATACTGTAAAGGCATCGCTTGACGTACTGTCCCGTATGATACCGAAGATAAAGTTCATCAGGAAGAGGATCGAAAAGGCTGCGGACAGCGGCTTCATGACCGCAACCGATATCGCGGAATACCTTGTGGGCAAGGGCGTGCCCTTCAGGGAAGCGCATGAAATTACGGGGAAGATCGTCAGGAAATGTATCGAATCGGGCAGCAATCTGGCATCTATCGACATTAACGAGCTCAGGAAGTTTTCAACGCGTATCGGTGCGGATATACGCAGTGTTCTGACGCCCGGGAATTCGATTAACTCCAGGAAGTCCCATGGCGGCACGGCAGAAGAGCTTGTGAGCAAGCGCATCGCCGGGATAAAGAAGTCGCTGAAGTCCCGGAGATGAGCAGGCGGTCATGAGTTCTGAAAGGAAGCAAAGTCGGCTCTGTTGCATTAATGCGTTACTCATATGTGCGGTTGCCGGCCTCACAGTTCTTGCCTTTTCCGGCTGCGGAACCCGTGGAGATCCCAGGCCCCCGGCGGAAGAGCATGTCCGGAAATCCGGCGACAAGGCGACCGAAGGTACATCAAGGGCCGGTAGCACCGGTGAAGGGGCTGTTGCCGGAGAAAACGAAGTACCAGAGATGCCTGATGCGCCCGAAGGAGTTACAGCCTTATATACCGGATCCGGCATAGTTGTTACATGGAACGAGGTCACCGGTGCGGTGAAGTACAGGATTTACCGTTCTGCGGGTGATGCATTCGAGCTTGTGGCCGAGACGGTGACGCCGGCCTTTACCGATATTAAGGTGCAAAATGGCATGAGGTATCTGTACAGGGTGACAGCAGTAGGGCATGAAGAAGGGCCGGCATCCGGGGAGATTATGGTCATAACGGGAGACAGATGATATGAAGGACAAGATCATGAAGGCTTTTGCAGACAGTGCTGAAGTCAAGAAGCATTTCGCAGAGGACAATGCAGATGCTATCATTGAGGTAGCGAGACTGCTTGCAGAGGCGTTCAACAGGGGAAACAAGCTGCTTCTGTTCGGAAACGGCGGCAGCTCCACAGATGCGTCTCATATAGCGGCCGAGTTTGTAAACCGCTTCAAGAGGGAGAGGCCGGCCTTTCCGGCGATAGCCCTTAACACGGATATGGCGGTTGTGACCTCCATCGCCAATGATTATGATTATTCTGATATCTTCGTCAGACAGCTCAAGGCGTTCGCTCAGGAAGGTGATGTGGCGATAGCTATAAGCACCAGCGGCACTTCCCACAATGTCATAAAGGCTGTTGAGGCCGCGAAAAAGCGAAAGGTTGTCACAGTCGCCTTTACCGGGGCCAGAGGTGACAAACTCGCTTCGATCTGTGATCATGTCTTTGCCGTTCCTTCTGAAGACACCCCGCGAGTTCAGGAGACCCACATTACCCTGGGCCATGTGCTTTGCCAGATGGTCGAGGAGATTCTGTTCGAAGTCCCCCGGCAGAGATAATAGCCGGGCACACCGGACCGTTGGAATGTATCAGTCTTGAAATGCTAATATTTGCATATGCGAGCGGCCCTGAAACTTGCGATCTTTTTTGCCGTACTGATACCGGCCCTGACATACGGAGAGACGAGATATCTCATCCTCAGGGCAAGCTATCATCCGGGATTTTTGAGGATAGTCCTTCAGGGAGACGGAGAAATTGTGCGGAGCGGCCGGGTATACCAGAGGAAGACCGGGATACTGGTCACTTTCCCTGATGCGGATGTCTCTCTCATTACCTCCAAGATTACGGTGGCATACCGTCAGATCGACAGGCGCACTATACTTTTTACTCCGGGACAGTTCAGGGGACTTAAGGTATTCAACCTCAACCATCCCGACAGGCTCGTGATCGATGTGTACCTTTCTGACAGGCAGAGGTACATACAACCTGAGGTGCCGGCGCTGGAGGAAGAGCAGAAATCAAAAAAGCTCGGTCTTGTGGTTATCGACCCGGGTCACGGGGGTTTTGATACGGGTATAGTTTACGGAAAGAAAATGGAAAAGCATGTCACACTGGACATCGCGCGCAAGATGGCCGCTTTGATAAAAAAAGCGGGGACAGAAAGCCGCCTGACACGCGATATAGATATCTTTATAAGCATGAAGGAAAGGGTGCAGAAGGTAAACGGAGAGTTGCCGGATGTCTTCGTGAGTCTGCATATCGGCGAACGCCGGGAATTTGTTATCTATACGCCTGTAATCACCGCTGATGCTCCTGACCGCATAAGACCCTATCTTGCTGATCAGGGGCAGGATGCCTATATGAATAAAAGCATGACGCTGGTTAATGCCATGGAAGAGGCGCTTAAGGAGGACTACGGCGAAGATATGGTCAGGGTGAAATCGCTCCCCTACAGTATTCTGTCAAAGATCGAGTCGGCGGCCGTGATGGTGGAACTCCCGTCATTCGACAGTGCTGACTACAACAATGAGTTCAGGAAGGCAATCGCGGACTGTCTCTATAAGGGCATATATATTTATGAAGAAAACAGGTCGGACTAAGAAGAAAAAGAAAAGATTCATGGGTACGATGACGTACCTGTTTGTTTTAGTTCTGTGTTATGCAATAAGCACGGCTGGTGGATATCTTTATTTCAAAGATTACTTTGCATTCGAGTCCACTTTTATCTCGGACTTAGAGTCGATGAAAACGGACGGAACAAAATCGAAGGCAGGGAAGGACGGGGAAAGGCTTTATTCCTATGAGCATCTGCAGCGGCCTGCCGGAAGTGCGCCGATAAATGCTAAAGACACTATACTTGTGACTGCTGAGGACGTAATCAGAAGGGAGATAAGTAAATATAAAACTCGATTGATAGATCTCTATCTTGACAGCAGAGGGGTAATTTATATAGACCTTGGAAACGAGATATCAAAAAACTTTCGTGGCGATGCTTCTGAAGAGCTGGGGCTGATAATGGATATCTACGAGGGACTCAGGGCTTCGATACCGGGGCTTACGGCCGTCAAGATACTGATTGAGGGCAAAGAGGTGGAAAGTTTTGGAGGCCATATAGACATATCACGGCCGATAAGGGGGAGATTTGTTGAAGGTATCTGAACAGCTTCCGGTCGGGATATTCGACTCAGGTGTCGGCGGTCTAACGGTTATGAAGGAGATCATGCGGATTCTGCCTGATGAAGACCTCATATATCTCGGAGATACGGCCAGGGTCCCTTATGGCGGAAGATCTCCCGGGACCGTCTTGAGGTATTCAGAAGAAAACGCGGCTTTTCTCATAGACAAGGGGATAAAGCTTCTGGTCGTGGCCTGCAATACTTCTTCGGCTGTCAGTCTGGATTATCTCAGAGAGAAATTTGACCTGCCGGTTATCGGGGTAGTAGAGCCGGGAGCGAGAGCTGCCGTAAACCGTTCGCGTTCCCGGAGGATCGCGGTCATAGCAACCGAAACGACCATAGCTAGCGGAGCATACACCAGGGCGATCAGGGAACTCGATTCGTCCGTCACAGTAACAGGGCTTTCGTGTCCCCTGTTTGTTCCTCTTATTGAACACGGCTGGATCGACAACGAGGTGACGCGTCTGACAGCGAAAATATATCTTTCATCCTTGGGCAGCGACAATATCGATACCCTTGTTCTGGGATGTACTCACTATCCGATGATCAAGGGTGTTATAAGTGAGATTGCCGAGGTAGCTCTGATCGATTCAGCTGTTGAGACCGCATTAGAGGTCAGGCATGTACTCGAAGAGAGAGGTCTTCTCAGGCAGGGCAACGGAAGAGCCTCCCGGAGTTTTTTTGTAACGGATGATCCATCGAAGTTTTCGCGTATAGGCGAGAGGTTTCTCGGCAGGAGGATAGACGATATTTCACATATTCATATCGGACTGTAATAGCGTTGCATTTGTCCTGTCGATAATGTAAAAATGACTGGTGGATAGTA
>CAZZGC010000049.1:8647-11218 GCA_964653915.1 uncultured Thermodesulfovibrio sp. | reverse complement strand
GGCAGTAAACAGGGAGGGGACATGGCATGAAAAACGGTGGTATCAGAAACTGGCCGGAAGAGGAGCGTCCACGGGAACGGCTGCTCAGATACGGCGCTGAGAGTATGAGCACGTCGCATCTGGTAGCGATCATTCTAAGGACCGGTAACAGAGACAGGAGTGCCTATGCCCTTGCCAGGGAACTGCTTGCGCGTTTCAACAACCTGCGGAGTATGGAAGAAGCGCCGCTTGCGGATTTTCTGGAGATTAAGGGGGTGGGTGAAGTAAAGGTGGCTCAGTTGAAGGCAGCCTTTGAGCTGGGCCGCCGGCTAATTCAGGGATGCAGGGAAGACCCCATGAAGAAGCCGTGCTTCAGAAACAGTCGCGATGTCTATGATTATTATCAGCCACGATTATTCGGTCTCAGGAAAGAGAGGTTTCTCTGTATTCTCCTGGATGCCAAGAACAGGGTCTTCAAGGAAGTGGTCGTCTCGGAAGGGACCCTTACATCTTCACTCGTTCATCCTCGGGAGGTTTTCAGGGAGGCTATCCGGGAAGCCGCCGCATCTGTGCTTTTCACTCACAATCATCCAAGCGGCGATCCGACTCCAAGCAGAGATGATATAGAGATAACCCGGAGGCTTGTCGAGACCGGCGAAATAGTGGGCATAAAGGTGCTCGATCATGTGGTTGTTGCCGACAGCGGCTACTCGAGCGTTTTACATCCAAACTCTTAACTCCAGACCCCAGGATTCAAGAGCACTGCCCACGGCATACAGCCTACTGCTTACTGTTTACTGCTTACTATCCTCTTCCCGCCATGCCCCTATCGCCTACCATCCAGCCCGTGATTTTTTTCCCGGAATAGTCTAAAATGTCATACCGGTACGGACTGATCATTCAGCAGATTGTCCGGCCGGTGAACTCACATGACTTCCATTCAGGTCATTACAGACTCCGGTCGTGATGTCCGGGTGGCATCGAAGAACTGTTAAAAAAGTATACATTTAATTTTCACAGGGAGGTTGAGATGGCAAAGATAGAGAGAGCCCTCATAAGTGTCTCTGACAAGAGCGGCATTGTGGATTTCGCCCGTGAGCTTCACAGTCTCGGAGTCGAGATCCTTTCGACCGGCGGTACAGCCAAGGCGATTAAGGATGCCGGTATCCCGGTCAAGGATGTTTCGGAACATACAGGTTTCCCGGAGATGATGGGGGGAAGACTTAAGACACTCCATCCAAAGATTCACGGCGGGCTTTTATGGAGGAGGGACAATCCCTCAGATCAGGAGGATGTAAGGACTCACAACATAGACTCGATCGACCTTGTGGTGGTGAATCTCTATCCATTCGAGCAGACCGTGTCGAAGCCGGATGTCAGGTTTGAGGATGCGATAGAAAATATCGATATCGGGGGCCCCACCATGATAAGGGCGGCGGCCAAGAACTTCAGGGATGTCACGGTTGTTGTTGATCCGGATGACTATGAGAAGGTTCTTGATGAGATGAAGTCATCCGGTGGTGAAACGAGTGCCGAGACAAGATACTATCTTGCGAGAAAAGTTTTTGCCCACACGGCACGTTATGATACACTTATTTCAACATACCTGAACAGGCATGCGGAACCTGAAAATATTTTTCAGCCTAATCTGACAATGAGCTTCACCCGGATCAGCAGCCTCCGTTATGGTGAAAACCCGCACATGAAGGCAGCAGTATATCGTGATTCGCTCAACAGCGGACTATCAATAGTCGATGCAAAGATTCTTCAGGGTAAGGCGATGTCTTACAATAACTATCTTGATTCGAGTGCGGCGCTTGATCTGGTTAAGGAGTTTTCCGATACCGCGGCGGTCATAGTGAAGCATAACAACCCATGCGGGGTTGCGGTCGCCGGTAGTTTGAGCGAGGCCTATAATAAAGCGTTCAATACCGATCCTGTCTCGGCTTTCGGCGGTGTCATAGCCCTCAACAGAAGAGTTGATGAGTCAACGGCTAAAGAGATACTGAATCTCTTTGTCGAGATCATCATAGCGCCGGGCTTTGATAAGGCTGCACTTGAGCTGATAGCCGGCAAGCCCAATATAAGGCTCCTCGAACTTGATGTGGAGCAGGAAGTGCAGGGCTTTGAGATGAGGAAGATCCAGGGCGGTCTGCTTGTTCAGGAGCGTGACACCGGCATGATCGATGACCTGAAATCTCTTAATGTCGTTACTAAAAGGACGCCGTCTGATGACGAGTATGCCGCAATGGCATTTGCATGGCGTGTATGCAAGCACATGAAGTCCAATGCAATAATATATGCTTCGAAGGATCGCACTCTGGGAATCGGCTGCGGGCAGACAAGCAGAGTCGATTCAGCAAGGCTTGCAGCGATGAAGGCGGCTAATTTCGACATCTCCCTTTCAGGGGCCGCGGTTGCATCGGATGCTTTCTTTCCCGCGAGGGATGGGATAGATGTAGTCGCTGAAGCCGGTGCTACGGCCATCATTCAGCCTGGAGGATCGATTAAGGATGAAGAGACTGTCGCGGCGGCGGATGAACACAATATCGCCATGATCTTTACCGGCATGAGGCACTTCAGGCACTGATA
>CAZZGC010000049.1:2842-8547 GCA_964653915.1 uncultured Thermodesulfovibrio sp. | reverse complement strand
TATGAAAGTGCTTGTCATAGGTGGAGGGGGCAGGGAGCATGCCCTCGCATGGAAGCTGGCGCAGAGTCCGCGCGTGGACAAGGTATTTTGTGCATCCGGAAATGCCGGTATTGCCGAAGTGGCTGAGTGTATTGATATCAGCCCTTCAGATACGGAAGCCCTGATAGATTTTGTGAAGTTCAACTGGGTCGATCTCACGGTCGTAGGGCCAGAGGCTCCTCTTACGGCCGGGATTGTGGATGCGTTCGTGAAAGAGGAACGAATCATTTTCGGCCCTGACGCCAGTGGTGCCCGGCTTGAGGGGAGTAAAATATTTGCCAAGGAGTTCATGAAAAAATACGGGATACCCACTGCGGAGTTCAAGAAGTTCAGTTCCTATCTCCATGCCGAGGAATACATAAGGCTGAAGGGGGCGCCTATCGTAATCAAGGCAGACGGGCTTGCTGCCGGCAAGGGCGTCATAATCGCCTCAACAGTTGAGGAAGCGCTGGATGCTCTCAGGCTGATTATGAAAGATAAGGCATTTGGATCGGCCGGCGACAGGGTGGTTGTGGAGGACTGCCTGCAGGGCGAGGAGGCATCGTTCATGTTTCTGACCGATGGTGAGACCGTGGTACCGCTTGCCACATCCCAGGATCACAAGAGAATATTTGACAACGATCAGGGTCCTAATACCGGGGGGATGGGGGCCTACAGTCCGGCGCCCATAGTCACCGATTCCCTCTGGAACGAAATAATGCACAGCGTTGTCAATCCTACGATGAAGGGACTCGCCAGAGAGGGTATAAAGTATCGTGGTGTCATTTATGTGGGCCTGATGATATGTGACGGAAAACCTTATGTCCTTGAGTATAATTGCCGGTTTGGTGATCCCGAGGCGCAGCCCATTCTGTCGAGACTTGACAGTGATCTTTTCGAGATTCTGAAGGCCACGGCGGAAGGCCGGCTGAGGGAAGTGGAGGTTGCATGGAAGGATGCTGCAAGCGTCTGTGTCGTTCTTTCCTCTGAAGGATACCCGGGACAGTATGAAAAGGGCAGAAAGATTACAGGCCTTGATTCGTTTAAGAACGATCCTGATGTCGTTGTTTTTCATGCAGGAACTGCGCTCGACAATGGTGATGTAGTCACATCAGGAGGAAGAGTGCTCGGTGTTACCGCACTTGGCAGAGATATAGCGGCTGCAAAGAGCCGGGCATACCAGGCGATAGAGAAGATTCATTTCGATGGTATGCACTACAGAAAGGATATAGCGGACAGAGCGATAAGTGAGGGGTAAGAGTCAAGAGTTATGAGTTATGTGATAAGGGGTAAGTGAGTGGAAGGGACATATTAGAGTCAAGAGTTAAGGGAGAGATTTTTCATGGCATATGATATTTTGATACTGATGGGAAGTGATTCTGATCTTGATGTAATGAAGGGCTGTGCCGAGATACTGGATCAGTTCGGCGTAAGGTACAGGATGACCGTGTCTTCAGCACATCGCACTCCCCAGCGGACTCTCGATCTGATAAAGGATGCAGAGAAAGAGGGAGTAAAACTGATTATCGCAGGGGCTGGAGCCGCAGCTCATCTGGCAGGAGTGGTAGCATCGCATACTATCCTGCCGGTTATCGGGGTTCCTGTAGATTCTTCGCCTCTTGAGGGCATAGACGCTCTCTATTCGACGGTCCAGATGCCTCCGGGTATTCCTGTTGCGACAATGGCGGTCGGGAAGGCCGGCGCAAAGAACGCCGCAATATTTGCGGTCGAGGTGCTCGCACTGAAAGACGATTCGCTTGCTTCTGCGCTTGCACAGTACAGGGAAAAGATGGCTGCCGAGGTTGAGATCAAGGCCCGCAAAGTCGAGGGCGGTTAGCCCCCCGGCAGGTGCATTTCTGATGGATCAGAAGACCATTCGGGCACTTGAGTTTGACAAGGTAGTACGGATGGCCTCTGCACATGCTATAACCGCACCCGGTGCCGGGGCGGTCAGATGCGTTAGTCCTCTTGAGAGTTTAGACGATATTATTCATTCATCAGAAGCCGTTTCGGAATGCCGCAAGGTCCTTTCAGAAGGGGAATCATCCGGCATAGAGTGGTTCGATGACCTGACCCCGTTATTTACACGATTGCGTCCCGACGACTCTGTGCTCGAGCCGCTTGAGCTGAGGTCCTTCCTGCCGCTGTTTAATTCTTCGGCATCAGTTGCAAGGTTCAGCAGTGATACTTCGCTTGCGAGACTATCTTCATTGACCTCAAACCTTCAGTCTCCCCGGGAAATAGGCCGCAGTATCGGGCGGTCCATCGAGCCGGATGGCCATGTTGCAGATGAGGCCTCTGCCGGGCTTGAAGAGATCCGCCGCAGGATACGCAATATAGAATCACGGCTGAACAAGACCCTCGAAGGGATTCTTACACGCAAGGACCTCGAACCGCATATACAGGATCATTTCGTTACCCAGCGGAACAACAGGTGGGTTATTCCGGTCAAAAGGGACTCCAAAGGCAGTGTGCCCGGAATCGTTCATGATATCTCGAACACGGGTGAGACGTTGTTCATTGAGCCATATGAGATTCAGAAACTGGGAAATGAACTTGAGTCGATGAGGGCAGAAGAGAAGCTCGAGATATACAGAATACTGCGGAATCTTTCCGCGATTCTGAGAGAAAACATGGCGGCCATAGAGAATGATTATGCCATCATCATAGAGCTGGACAGGTTATTTGCCCTGGCATCTTTTTCAGACATGATGCAGATGTCGCCGCCTGTCATGAAGGAAGGTCGCCTGCTCAGGATTACAAATGGACGTCATCCCTTGCTCTGGGATACGCTCAGACAGCAGGGCAGGGAAGATGGTCTGGTTCCTCTTGATGTCGAGCTTGGCGCCGGCGCAGTTTGCATGGTTATAACGGGCTCTAATGCCGGTGGCAAGACGGTTGCACTCAAGACTGTCGGTGTCATTGTCCTCATGGCCCTTTCCGGTATGCATGTGCCGGCTGCATCAGGCACTACCATCCCCTTTCTGGACAGGGTACTGGCGGATATAGGTGATGACCAGTCGATCGAACAGAATCTTTCCACATTCTCCGCGCATATAAAGAGACTCAATGAGATAATTGATTTAAGTGGTCGTGGTACTCTGGCCATAATTGATGAGCTTGGCACAGGCACCGACCCGGAACAGGGCGGAGCGCTTTCGTGTGCCATCCTGAGAACGCTTGTCAAAAAGGGTGCGATGGCAATGGTTTCGACTCATCTTGGCATGCTCAAGTCCTTTGCCCATTCTGAAGAGGGAATGATCAACGGATCCATGGAGATGGAGGAGTCTGAAGAGAACGGAAAGATCGCTTACAAACCTACGTACAGATTGATTGTGGGAACGCCAGGGACTTCTCATACACTTGAGATAGCCGGAAATTTAGGCATGGATCATTCGGTCATAGAGGAGGCAAGGGGGTTTCTCGGGAAACATGATACCGGAATCGATGACCTGATAGCAGATCTCGTCAGAAAATCGAGGCAACTTGAAGGCAGGATAACTGAACTGCGTGAACAGGAAGAAGAAGTCCTCCGCCTGAAAGAAAGGCTTCAGTCAGAGCTGAATCATATGGAGCAGAAGAAAAAGGAGGCCATGACGGGTGCGCTCAGGGAGGCCGAGCAGATAGTGATAGAGGCACGTGAAAGGGTGAACCGTTTGCTTGATCAGTCAAAAAGAGGCGATTCACGTGTCCGCAGGAGGGTACTTGAAGAAACCGGCAGGGAAATAAAAAGAATAAAGAAGATGCGTGAGAAGATACAGCCTGAAGTCCTGGAGAAACTGGAGTATGCGTCTGCGGGACAGCGTGTATATATCAGAATGCTCGGTAAGGAAGGTATAGTCATATCGCATGACAGGAAGACCGGCAGATGCAGAGTAATGGTGGGAGACAGAGAGGTACATGTCCCGGTCGATTCTCTTTTTAAGCCGGCTGCTGACAGTCCGGATGCCGCTGGAAAGGTTAGTGATGGCAGGAGGCAGAAAGTCCAGGATATTTATGCACGCGAAGCGCCTGCAGAGATCAATATCGTGGGGCAACGCGTTGATCCTGCCATCTCGATGACAGAGAGATTTCTGAACGACGCATCCCTCGCAGGACATGTGGAAGTAAAGATCATTCATGGGGTAGGTACCGGAAGGCTTGCCGCCGCTGTGAGGGAATATCTGTCGGATCATCCTCTCTGTGATAGTTGGCGTGAAGGCTGTGAAGAAGAGGGAGGGGCAGGGGTGACGATAGTGAAGCTTGGAGTTAAGAGTTAAGAGTTAAGTGGTATGTGGTAAGTGAGTGGAATTGAACACTGCGGACATCATAGGGTGGATAGGCTCGGTGGCATTTGCCCTCTGCGGTGTCCCGCAGGCCTGGGAGTGTTACAAGAACGGAACCGCCCGTGGGATCAATCCGCTGTTTGTGGCTTTATGGCTGGTAGGGGAGGTTTGTTATGTCATAAGCGTGCTTTTGAAATTCGGTTGGGTTAACTGGATGATGTTTAACTATGGCGCAAATATAGTCTCGATCTCTGTGATAATATTTTATCTTGTCAGGGACAGAAGAGGGAAACGGGAAATGGTTTGATAGTAAGCAGTATGCAGTATTCAGTAGGCGGTGCCGAATCCTTAAGCCATATGCTGTTAATGCCGTATAGATGCATATGACAGTCACTACCGAAAATAGTTTATTGACACAGCGGCTCAGAGAAGAATTCAGGTTCTTTAAGGCGCTTGATGATGCTGAATTAACAGCTTTTCTCCAGTTTTGTGAGATCAACTCAGGCGCAAAAGGCGATATTCTCTGGCAGGAAGGGGACACAGACAACTACGCTGCCTTCATCGTATCGGGTAAGCTGGGAATAAAGAAGAAGACCGAGTTTGACAGATATATGATAGTGGGAACCTTTTCGAAGGGGACGGTTGCCGGTGAACTCTGTCTGCTGACCAGCCATGCCCGGTCAGTGACGGCGGTAGTCCTTGAAGATGTTGAGATACTGAAATTGACGAGTGAGGACTTCGAGAGGATGATATCTCAGTATCCTATGCTCGGCCTGAAGCTGCTCAGACATATATTCAAGGTTATTTCTCACAGGCTCAGCAGGTCCACAGAACGCATGGCGAGGATATTCTGAGTTGATGCGTGACATTTTGTTTTAAAAAGAGTAGTTACGACTGCACTTGTCAGGAAATAATAATTCCGTAATGACTTTAAAAACTCTTTGAGATAGTTTAAAATTGTTAATCCTGGAAATGAACATGCACATAATAAATCATAAGTTGTGTGTTGATGCTTAGGCTGTTTGAGAAAATAGGTGACAATGCTCTCTACTACCTGAACGAGATCGGCAGAATGGGGATATTTCTGTTTCAGTCGTTTCTGAGCATATTCGTCCCCCCCTTTAAATTATTCTATGTGCTGAAACAGACATACTTAATCGGCTCTCTGTCGGTATTTGTGATACTTTTTACCGGTGCCTTCACAGGGATGGTGCTTGCGCTCCAGGGTTACCATACGCTCAGCACCTTCGGCGCTCAGGGCCTGTTGGGTTCTGCCGTTGCATTGAGTCTTATTCGTGAACTCGGGCCGGTGCTGGCTGCTCTGATGGTGACCGGCAGGGCCGGCTCCGCCATCTGTGCCGAGATAGGAGTTATGCGTATATCCGAGCAGATAGACGCGCTCGAGTGTATGGCGATAGATCC
>CAZZGC010000049.1:0-2742 GCA_964653915.1 uncultured Thermodesulfovibrio sp. | reverse complement strand
CATCTTACCCGTGGCGGCGGATTCGGGGCTGAGGGTGTAAGCAGGGTTACGACTACCGCTGTTGTGATGTCCTCGGTCAGCATCCTTCTCTTTGACTATTTCCTGACATCAATGATGATATGAGTGAGAAGGCGATTGTACAGCTTGTTGATGTGAAAAAGTCCTACGGCAGCCAGCAGGTGCTGAAAGGGGTTAACCTGTCCATTATGGAAGGGAAGACCACCGTGATAGTAGGTGGAAGCGGTCAGGGCAAGAGCCAGATCATAAAGCACATCCTTGGCCTGATAAAGCCGGACAGCGGGCAGGTGCTTTTTGAGGGCAGGGACATCGCCCGGATGAAAAGAAGGCAGCTTAAGGAGGTTCGGACCCAGTTCGGAGTATTGTTCCAGAATGCTGCGCTATTTGATTCCATGACGGTATTCGACAATGTTGCCCTGCCTCTCCGTGAAAGAACGAAGATGTCTGAGACCGAGATAGAGAAGCGCGTCAATGAGAAGCTCGAAATGATGGATGTAGCCGGCACGAATGAAAAATACCCTGCGCAACTGAGCGGCGGAATGAGAAAGCGTGTAGGTCTTGCAAGGGCCCTCATACTCGACCCGAGGATCGTATTTTTTGATGAGCCGACTACCGGACTGGATGTCAAAAAGAGCATGGAGATCTACAGGGTCTTTTTCAAGACTCAGGCGGCCCTCAACTATACCGCTGTAATAGTGAGCCATGATGTGCCCAAGATATTCAAGCTCGCCGATTATGTGGCGCTGCTTCATGAAGGATTCATTCAGGATTGTCTTTCCCCTGAGGAGTTTCAGCTTTCGGACAATCCTGTGATAAAACAGTTTGTAGAGACAACTATGGGACCGCTTTACTCAAGCGAGATGGAGGTTTAGATGAACAGGATCAATATAGAAACGGGAGTTGGTATTTTTCTCGTCATCGGGCTGATCAGCCTCGGTTTTTTGTCGGTTAAACTCGGTGGTGTCAATCTGTTCGGAGCAAAATATTATTCCGTCAAAGCAAGATTTTCCAATATCTCCGGCCTGAAGGAGGGCGCCACCGTTGAGATCGCTGGAGTTCAGATCGGCAAAGTGGCCAAAATTAACCTTGATGATTATGACGCTGTTGTTGAGATGGATATAGATCACGATGTAAAGCTTCAGGAAGACTCCATAGCATCTATCAGGACACAGGGCATTATCGGTGACAAGTTCATCAAGATTAAGGTGGGCGGCTCCGATGATTATATAGAAGATGGTGGCGAGATCACCGAGACTGAATCCGCCATAGAGCTTGAAGAGCTTGTAAGTAAGTATATATTCGAAAAGGACAATCAATAACATACAGGAGAATCGGAGATATGAAAGCGAAAACATTTACAGCACTTTTCGTCATTATCGTTTTTTCATTGCCCGTAACCGGGTGGTCGGCTCATGCACCGATGGATGCAGTCAGGGCGACAGTTGAATCGGTCCTGCATACTATGAAGGACAAAAGCCTTGCCGCACCTGAAAAGCGGAAGATAAGAAGAGAGAAGATCAAGGCCCTGATAAGCGAGAGATTCGACTTTACGGAGATGGCCAAACGCTCCCTTGCCCGGCACTGGAGAAAGCGAACACCTGAAGAGAGAAAGGAGTTTGTCAGAATCTTCAGTGAATTGCTGAAGGCTTCATATATAGACAAGATCGAGGCATATACGAATGAGAAGGTCACCTATGACAGCGAAAAGATTAAAAAGAAAGGCAAGTATGCTATTGTGCATACGACGGTCGTTACGAAGGATGTGAATATTCCGATAGACTATAAGCTCATATACAGGAATAACAAATGGCTGGTCTATGATGTTGTTATAGAGGGTGTGAGCTTCATCAGCACATACAGGAGCCAGTACAACAAGGTAATCGTAGGCGAATCGTATGCGAAGCTCGTTGAGAAAATGAAGCGTAAGCTGGAGAATACAGAGGCGCTCTGATATCAGATGGGCAAGGGAGAAATGGACAAAAGGATACGGGATCTTATATTTGACATGAAAGATGAGTTTATGCTTTTTCACCTGCTTTCGCATGAGCAGATGGAGAAGGCCGTCCCCTACCTTGACGTGGTTGATTATTCTAAGGGGTCGATCCTGTTGAAGGAAGGTGAGTACGGCGACTTTCTGGCGTTCATAGTGCGCGGCAAGATGGAGGTCAAGAAGCAGACCGAATTTGCCGGCAAACAGATCGTGCTTGCGACTCTTGGCAGGGGCTCTCTTGTTGGTGAGCTGTCATTTATAAACTCAGAAGAACCGAGAAGCGCCACAGTGGCCGCTCTTGAGGACTCTGAGGTAGTAATTCTCCGGCGTGATGCTCTCGATGAGCTGACCCGTCAGCATCCGGAAATAGGGGTATTGATACTGAAGGGTATGATCAGAATACTCGCCATTCGTCTGCGCAAGGCGGTCGAGCGGCTTTCCTATGTTTTTTAGCAATCATAATCAGGGCTTGCTGCCATGGACTTCAAGGCTGTTCTGAGTAAACTGACAGAAGATTTCCATAGCCAGGATATCCGTTATGCCCTTATGGGGGCGGTTGCACTTGGGGTTTACGGCTGTGCAAGGGGTACCGTGGATATAGATTTTCTTGTCCACAGGGATGACATGGACAGGGTTGATTTGATCATGAACGAACTGGATTACGAATGCAGATACAGGACCGATAACGTTTCCCAGTATATTTCGCCTCTCAAAGTGTTCGGCGAGGTGGACTT
>CAZZGC010000048.1:0-16717 GCA_964653915.1 uncultured Thermodesulfovibrio sp. | reverse complement strand
TTGTACTTTGCATTTGCCAGAGCTTCCTCATACTGCTCAAGTTCGTAGTATTTGAAGAAGCCGCCGCCCTGATATTCCTTCACATCTTTGCTGATACCGCTTTTATCATAGGCAAGAACCTTTTTCATCCTTGGCAGAATAATTTCATAAAAATGCTCACCCATTTCAATACCAAGCCATTTTCTACCAAGTTTATGAGCCACTGCTGTTGTAGTGCCTGAACCGAGAAAGAAATCAGAAACAAGATCATTTATATTAGAGGTTACATTTAGCGCTCTTTGCAAAAGCTCTTCTGCATTTTCAGTGGAAAAAGTGGAACCGAAAGCATAACCTTTTAAATCAGTCCAGTTAGAATCTACAGGGGTGTCCTCAGTCTGTAAATATTCTGGTAATCCCTTAACCTTATTTCCTTCAATATCGATATAAGATAAATCTTCGTTAATTCGTATCCTTTTTTCGCTTTCTAATTCATTTATTCGTTTCTGTGTAAATGTCCAATGCCGTCCTTTTGGTGGCAACAGTTTTTTCTTGAATATTATTCTTTCAGGTGGATATCTTAATCCCGGAGAACTCATGGGTCTCCATTGAGGTTCTACTTCTTTACCACAAAAAGTGCATAATCTTTCTCTATTTTCGCCTTTAAAAATTGATTTCTGAGATTTGCCATATAAAAATAAACTCTCAGTTGCTACATTAAATCGTGTAAGCTCTTTTAATTGTCTTTTAAATCTATTAACAATTATTTCATTTCTGTAATTGTCAGGTTCATAAATCTCGCTCATTAATGATTTCACATAAATATTCCCATTATAGTCACAGCGCACAAATATACTGCCTTTTTCATTAAGAATGACTTTAGCAATACGCAATCTGTTCTCAAGTAAAGTTAGCCATGAAGAGTCTTTGTACTTGACGTTGTAATGATAATCTGCATTATCTTCCTTATTAAAAGGCGGATCAATGTAGATAGTTTGAACTTTCTCTTTAAACTTCGGCAGTATAGTATTCAACGCCTGATAGTTCTCACTCTTGATAAGCCATCCGTCAAGTGAGGCGTCGAGGTTATCAAACAGCCCCAGTATTTCAAGCTCAAGGTCTTTGAAATACTTTGTATCTATCGGGAGGAATCTATATTGAGATTGCTTCGCTTCGCTCGCAATGACAGATGGAGAGAATTTTTTATCCACTATGCCTAAATCTTGCCATTCTTTTATCTGCGCTTTCAGGTTTTTGTGCTTTGCTATCTTTGAGATAAGTTCCTTGTTCAGCCTGTCAATTGTAATGACATAATTGCTTTTCCTGACGAACTTCGGTTTGTTCCATATCTTTACAAGCTCATCCTCAAACTGCGATATAAAATCAATGATCTTGTAGGCAATGTCCTTTAATATCTGAAGCTGGTCAATCCGCTCCTTACTCCAGGTGTCATCTTCATCAAAGATATATTGAAAGAGCCAGAGCTTGAACTGTTCACGGAGGAACTCTTTTGCATTCTTGTTGATGAAGTAGTCAACCTCGCTCTGCCTCTGAAATACACTGAATGCCTTCTCAAGCTGATCCTCTTTTGCCTTAATCCCTTTTTTCTTCAGGGCCTTCAGAATCTCGGCAGGTTTAGTCTTTTTGCCCCTTTCAGAATAAAGCACCCTGAAGACAATCGTGTCATCGTTTTTAATATTCTTCAGTTCATAAATCAGCGTTCGTTTTTCATTCGCCTTTTTGTGCTCAAGTTCTGAGGCGTCAAAATAAAACTTCAATCCGTCAAATTCAACAGGAACACTCCTGAATATCCGATCCGTCTTAACGTAATAAAGCATCTGCGTCTTCCAGAAGAGAATGACGTCTTTCTCATCGGTATAGACTTTTTCATAGATATTGTTGTGGAATGGCGTTGAATTAAAGTAAACCGAACCGCTTTCTGTAAAATAACGGCTGAAGAAGGAATACAGCTTGTCAAACAGCTCGTCTTTAAACGCCGGATAAGGTCTTAATTTCTCTTCAATATCCTTCTGCAGGTGCTTCTCTATCTGGGAATAATAATTCGACTTTATCCGCATCAAGTTGACAAATCCGGACTTGCCCTCAATCTTGGCGCCGATAAAGACATCCTGTAATGCCTTGTAGAATTTCTTTTCCTTGGTCATTTCTCCGAATAAAGCCTTTCCGGGAATTCAAATGATTATAGCAAATGTGAGGTGATGATGCTGATATAGTTCAATGCATATATGACGGAGTATATTTCGGTCC
Source organism: uncultured Thermodesulfovibrio sp. (assembly GCA_964653915.1). Taxonomy (GTDB): domain Bacteria; phylum Nitrospirota; class Thermodesulfovibrionia; order UBA6902; family UBA6902; genus CAZZGC01. The sequence continues at coordinate 14,473 of CAZZGC010000048.1, read as the reverse complement.
GGGCTTGACAGCTAGATGGCTAAGGCCACTTCACCATCTTCTTAACAAAAGGCTTTACAACCGGACTCGCTTTAATTGCCTTGACGATTTTTTCTTTCAACTCGTCCGGAATGTCACGGGCTACTATTTTGAATTTATGGTCCGGATCAACAATCTTGCCAAATTTGTTTTTATGAACAAGCAATGGATGGTTGCAGTCAATAAGGCTCTCCTTTCTGAGAAGCGGCAGGTTGCGTCTGGTCAGTCTTACGAGGGATGACAAGGCGTCTTCATTTGTTTTTTTATAATACCAGACCTTATTTTCAACTTGTGATGTGATGATACACAGTAACAGGTTTGTATTGTCACATACAGGTATTGTTATATGGTAATGGGGTGGTGCTTCGGGGTCGTGAGTTGAGTTCCTGAAGTAACAAATACAAAAACCTGTTAATGTTTCGGCAATATACTCCGGCGGGAAATCCACGTTCAGTCAAACTTGCCGGTCAGGATTTTTTCAGACTCTTTGAGATGTTTGCGCGGCATTTTCAGAGGATCGTCTTTTAATGTGGACAGCAGCTCTTTTGTATCAATACGCTCTCTTTTTGTCCTTTTGCTCCTGAACAAGTCTTCGTACTGATACCACTCGGGATACTGGTGTGTGTAATTTCTCAGCTTCCATGAACTCATGCTGCTAAAATGCTCTACCACAAAATCAAGTGCTTCTTTGTCCGTATCCGAGAGCATATCAAACGGGACTCTTGCCGAAGGATTTGCTGTGAATGTGTTTTCGTCAACTTTATTCAGCAGCCTGGACGCATATTTAATCGCATTAGCAGCGAGACTGAAAGAATCAAAACTGAGTACATCTTTGACCGTAGTACCCACCGGACCGTGCTCCATAGCATAATAATCGTCATTGGTTACTGTTCTTCCGTAGCGGATAAGGTGGTATTTATCAGCAAGATAAAGGAGTTTTACTAATTTGATTTTGTCGGCTTTTTTGATTTTCTTAAGTATGTAGTAGATTGCTTCAATGATGGTGGATGTTTCTATCATAACAGTTTACTCGGAGATAGAATATTATACTTTAATTATAGCAAATGAGCTTGCTTGATTACTGATCATGCCCCAGAGACTAATGTTATACCAATGGGCATGTGAAGATGTCAATTAAGATCAATACAGCAGGCTTTTACATTATTTTGCAGGATTATAAAAGGAGTCTCTCTCGACGGGCACCTTGCCTGCCTTTTGTATCAGATTGACCAGTTCCTCTCTCGTCATGGCCTGGCCGGTGAGCGCGCCGGCTGAGTGGGTGATGCGCTCTTCGACAATCGTGCCGTCCAGATCGTCGGCTCCGAACATCAGGGCAAGCTGGGCGATCTTTTCGCCGAGCATTATCCAGTAGGCCTTGATGTGCGGAAAGTTGTCCAGAAAGAGCCTTGCGATGGCAATTGTCTTAAGGTCATCGATTCCAGAGGTAAAATTGAGTTTAGAGTTATGAGTTATGAGTTTGGTGGCCTTTTTATTACTTAACTCCTTACTCTTAACTCTTAACTCTTTATTACTGACTCCTAACTCTGTATTCATCGGATGAAATGCCAGTGGAATAAATGCCTGGAAACCTCCTGTCTTATCCTGAAGCTCGCGGAGTTTTAACATGTGATCCACTCTGTGCTTATAGTTTTCCACATGGCCGTAGAGCATAGTGGCATTTGTCTTAATCCCTACTCTGTGCGCTGTTTCCATAACTTTAAGCCATCTCCTGCCATTAATTTTTTCAGGGCAGATTTTATTTCTTACCCGGCCGGATAATATCTCAGCGCCACCGCCCGGCATCATCTCAAGTCCGGCGTCCCTGAGTGTCTCAAGTGTCTTTCGGACTGACAGCCCGCTGATTCTTGACAGGTAATCTATCTCGACAGCGGTGAATGCCTTGATCCGGAGATAGGGGAAGCGGGCCTTTATCTGCCGGAGCATGTCGGTGTAGTAATCAAGTCCCCAGTCCGGATGAAGCCCTCCGACAATGTGGACCTCGGAATATGGAGTTTTGAGTCTGGAGTTATGAGTTAGGTGTTTCTGTTTGCCCTGATTCTTTCTGCTCTTAACTCTTAACTCTTGACTCTTAACTCTTGACTCCTGTTTTTTCAGTTTTGAAATTATTTCTTTTATCGTTAGCTCGTATGCACCGTCTTCCCCCTTTGATCTGCTGAAGGCGCAGAACTTGCAGCGGTTGACGCAGATATTTGTCGGGTTTATGTGGTGATTGCGGATGAAATATGCCCGGTTGCCGTTTTTCTGCAGCGCTACATGACCGGCGAGCCTCCCGATTGTGAAGATGTCGTCACTCTCAAACAGGGCAATGGCATCCTCAGGGGAAAGCCGTTTCCCTGACAGGACTTTCTTTTCAATGCGCTTAAGGGACATTATATATTGCTATTAAAAAAGTAGAGGCGAACGGCTGTTCGCCCCTGCATGTTAATTATCAAGGTCGGGGTGCAATACTATCGCCCCATGTTTTCCAGTCTGGCGATTCTTTCCTCTACAGGGGGATGAGTGCTGAAGAGTTTTGCAACACCGCCGGCTGAGAGTGGATTGACGATGAACATATGTGCCGTAGCCGGCTGAGCCTGCATCGGGATCTGCTGTGATGCCGAGTGGAGCTTTCTGAGCGCGCCGGCCAGATAGCGCGGGTTGCCGGCTATCTTTGCACCACCTGCATCCGCCGCATACTCCCGTGACCTTGAGATAGCAAGCTGTATCAGCATGGCCGCTATCGGCGCAATGATCATCATCGCAATTACTGCAAGAGGATTACCGTCCTCATCATCACGGCCGCCGAAGATCATGGCCCACTGCGCGATGTGGGCCAGATAGCTCAATGCCCCTGCGACGGTAGCCGCGATAGTGCCGATCAGAATGTCCCTGTGCTTGACATGGGCGAGTTCGTGGCCAATAACACCCTCCAGTTCTTCCGCACTCAGGAGTCTCATTATTCCGGTTGTTACGGCCACTGCCGCATGATCCGGATTTCTGCCGGTAGCAAATGCGTTGGGCTGGGGCTGATTTATTATATATAGACGGGGCATGGGGAGGCCGGCCTTACTGGAAAGTCTTCTGACCATTTCGTAGAGTTCAGGCGCCTCTGCCCTGCTTACCTCTTTAGCCCTGTACATCTTCAGAACGAGCTTGTCGCTGAACCAGTATGTGAAAGCGTTCATCGCCAGCGCAAATATCAGGGCGAATGTCATACCGGACTGTCCGCCCAAAGCAGCGCCTGCCCACACAAACAAAAGGGTCAGCGCCACCATTAGTGTTGCTGTTTTCAATGTATTCATAGAGTTACCTCCGATTGATCTGAATTGTTTTATAAACGTATTCTACAGCACTGTTTCCAACTAATGCAATATGCGGTATCCAGCCTATAACTCATTGATAAATAAGAACTTAGGCATTGTGCATGCCCGTATCTATTCAAGCTGTCAGGCAATTAAGCCGATAACTATAATCGAGAACATCCGCCGGGCTGTTTCATGCAAGGAGGGATAATGGAAAATATCGGAAAATGCAGCATCTGTAATGATGTTTACACCCAGTCTTATGTCGAGGTAGAGCCCGGCATGACCGTATTTATTTGCGGAAGCTGTGTGGAAAAATCACGGGATCATTTCATATGGCTCTGCATGTCATGCGGCAAGGTCTATATACAACCAAAGGAACTGGTCATAAACAAGATAAAAGATCACGAGTTGAAGCGTGCATATATGCTCTGTCAGGACTCTCAGATGATTCAGGGGATAGAGATGTGCATAGCATGCGAACCGACAAGGATTATCGATTTTCTGGAGATGCAGTACTCATATGTAGAATGCTGAGATATTGACAAATATTAACTACTATGGTAGTTAATATGGGATGCAAATGGCAATCTCCAGACTTACCGCGCTGGGATTCTCAAATTATGAGGCCCGCGCATATACGGCCCTTTTAAAGGACAATCCTCTTTCCGCTTATGAAATAGCTAAACTTTCCGGCATTCCATCTTCTAAAATATATGAAGTTGTCAGGAGGCTGGAAAATAAAAACACCATCCAGTCCATCAGGGGGGCAAGGACAAGGCTCTTTATTCCGGTGCCGCCGGAAGAATTCATCCGTATGTACAGATTTTCTGTTGAACAGAACCTCAAAGCGGTCCACAATGAACTGAGGGGTATCAAAGTCGGAATTGATACAAGCTACACCTGGCACATGACCAGCTATGAAGACCTGATACTGAGGGCGAAACGTATGATCGGAACGGCTGTTAATACGATTCTTCTGCTTGTGTGGCCGCAGGAGTTCAGCCGCCTTGAGGGTAATTTAGAGGGTTCGGACGCGCGCGGCGTCCGGATATCGGTGGTTCACTATGGTACGACAAGCTCGCGTGTAGGAGTTGTTTTTCCCCATCCGCCGGACGCTACAGTACATGAGGGCAACGAAGTTCGCGGCTTTACTCTCGTCGCTGATTCACGAGAGGCCCTGACATGCTCTATTCGTGGTGATCGGGTAAATGCGATCTGGAGCATGAACGAGGCATTCGTAGCGATGGCAGCGGATCACATTCGACATGATATCTTTCTTATTAAGGTGATGAAGCGTTTAGCCCCTGAGATGCAGAGGAGTTTCGGGGAACGATTTGAAAAGATGCTCGATCTGTTCAGTGACGAGGATATAGCCTCCGGCTTGTGAAATTCCCCCTTTCTCGGCTATAATGATATCCCTCTAACCCAGATAATTCACAATTGGAGCTTTGCAGAAGGCATGACAGTAAAAGATATGTGGTAAGTAGTAAGTGATAGGTGGTAAGTTAAAGTATAAATCAAAAATTAAAAATGTAAAATCAAAATTGCGGAAATTGATTTTTATTGAGATTGCTTCCTCAACTTTGATCTTTGATCATTCAGTTTTTATTAAATGATCTTCCACGTACTTATCACATACTACCTATCCCTTATCACTGACTTTCGCCACACCTTCTGCAAATTCATGAATAAAGAGGGCTAATTAATAAAGGTTACTCATGCGTAAGAAAATTACAATTGTCGGAGCGGGAAATGTGGGCACCACCACCGCCCAGCTCATCGCAGAGCGGGCGCTTGCCGATGTAGTGCTCATAGATATTATAGAGGGAGTTCCTCAGGGGAAGGCGCTCGACATACTCGAGGCATGCCCCCTTTGGGGATCGGATTCGAACGTAACAGGAACCAATGATTATGCGGACACCGCCAACTCCGATATCGTTGTGATAACAGCGGGTCTTGCCAGGAAGCCGGGTATGAGCAGGGACGACCTGCTTCATGCCAACGCAAAGATTCTGAGGGATGTGGCCGAAAGGATCGCCGAAACATCGCCGGACTGTATAGTGATTGTGGTGACCAATCCGATGGATGCGATGGCCCATGTTGCACTGCATGCAACAGGATTCCCTTCCTCGCGTGTAATTGGCATGGGAGGTGTTCTTGATACGGCACGGATGAGGACATTCATAGCAATAGAACTTGGCATCAACCCGGCAGATGTCGAAGCGATGGTGCTGGGCGGACATGGTGATCTTATGGTACCGCTTATCAGTATGGCAACTGCCAACGGCAAGGCTGTGACCGAGCTTCTTTCCGAGGCAACCATCAACAGTATAGTCAAGAGAACACGTAACGGAGGCGCCGAGATCGTGGGGCTGCTTAAGACAGGAAGCGCCTATTATGCGCCTGCTGCATCCACCGTAGTAATGATCGAGACTATACTCGGCATGAAAAAAGCTGTGCTGCCCTGCTCGGTGTTGCTGAACGGGGAGTACGGGATAAAAGGTGTGTATTCCGGCGTGCCGGTAAGGCTTGATGCCGGGGGGCTTGCGGGAGTCGTTGAGTATCAGCTTGATGAAGAGGATATGAATGCCCTAAGGGCCTCGGCAGATGCTGTTCGCGGCCTTATAGCCAAACTGGATTTATAAGGAGAAAATATTATGAATTCGCATGATGTGGAACAGACGCTGGTTCTGATAAAACCGGATGCGCTTAAGAACTCACTTACCGGTTATGTGCTGTCTCAACTTTCGGAGTTTCATACCGGCCTCCGTTTTGCAGGACTGAAAGTGGTAAGTGTGAGCAGGATGCTGGCAGAAGAACATTATTCCGAACACAAGGGAAAGCCCTTTTTTCCTTCTCTGCTCGAGTACATAACGGGACAGATTCATTATCCTGGCGCGCCATGGAAACACAGGGTCATTGCTATTGTATATCAGGGCCCTGGAGCAATACAGAAGATCCGTGACATCGCAGGTCCGACAAACCCGCATGTCGCCCGTGATGAAAAGCCCGGCTGCATTCGCGCCCTTGGAACGGTTGTCCCCATCAAGGACAAAGACGGCAAGCTCGTAGGTGAGCGTATGGACAACCTGATCCATGCATCTGCCAAGGCTGACGAAGCTGAACGCGAGATCAAGCTCTGGTTCAGGCCTGACGATATCCCTCCGGGGATGCGCCTCTATCCGGTCGATCTCAATGAAAAGTTTTATTTTTTAAAGGACGGAAAACTCATAACGTCTCATGAATCGGGAGGGATATGCTTTCTTGCCCCGGGCAATACTGCCTGGAGTTCCGACCTTGAGACGCTGGAACAGATCGCTGCCGGTCAGTCCACCGATATCACTCTCGAAGCGGTGGTTGCGAAGTACCTGATAAACCACCAGTAAGATTTGCCATGTTGCAGGCTGTTTGCTGTATGTAATACCATACACTTCTATTAGACTGCCATCACTTCCTCAGTCAGTTTGCAGCGCCAAAAAATTGTTTTATCCCGGGCACTTTCCATTGAAATTCCGTTGTCTGGCAGGCATATTGCGTAATGAGCGGTCTGCCGCCACGGCTGACGCGAGGGCGGCAGCGAAAAATTGTTTCGTTGTGACAGTCGTCACATATGATTGTTGATCTGTCATGAATACTATATAGATTATGTAATATTGCCGACGGCAGAGGCAGCACTTTCACAGGGCTCCTTCCGGCATCTCGAGGGAGGTTTTCTAAAGATGGGCAGATCTGAGGAGAAGACATAACGGGCTGGCAGATGAAATACTTATTAAAAAGTAAAAATACTTTCAAAATGTCAGTTATAACTACCGCCGCACATATGCCGGCTTCATTCAGCGACTGGCTGCCGGCAAAGCGCCTCCCCGTATTCTCCTTTCTGCTTTCCGGCATTGCGGTACTGATCACACTTGTGCTCGGGTTTGAAGGCTACATGCAGGCATACTATCCCGAGGGCTGTCTGCTTGCACATCTCCAGCAATACGGGATACTCAGTGATTACGATGTAGTTTTTGCTCCGAACAAGGGCCTCTGGCATATCACGGGATGGGCAGGGACATTTCTGATGGTTATTATGCATGTATATTCTCTCCGCAAGAAGGTCCCATTTATGAGCGAATGGGGCATGCTCAGGCACTGGCTTGATTTCCATATCTTTTGCGGCATACTCGGGCCGGTGCTGGTAACCTATCATTCAACATTCAGGGTAGGCGGGATCGTTTCTGTAAGTTACTGGTCAACGGTCCTGGTCGCGATGAGCGGTCTGTTCGGCAGGTATATACTCGGCTTTATTCCACGCGGTATCGCCGGCCATGAACTCGAGATAGAAGATCTCGACAGGGCAAGCGATTACACGACCTACAGGATACAGACCTTCTACAGGAAGGCTCAGAATCTCTCAAGCCTGGTAGAAAAATATGTTCGGTTCGAGCGCCGGACAGACCCCAACGTTCTGAAGGCATTTATGCATATGATGAATGAGCGCTATGAATCATTCATAAGGCTGAGGCGGCTCAACAGGCTGCTCAGGAGGCGCGTAAAGCTGCCAAAACAGGAGCGGCTGCAACTTATCAGGATACTTAAGGAAAAACTCAGAATAAACAGGCGGATTAATTTTCTGAGTTCTGCCCACAAGATGTTTCAGTGCTGGCACAGGGTACATGTGATCTGCACTGCAGCGCTGTACATCATTGCACTCATACACATCATTATCTATTTTCTGTTCAGGGTCGAGGTATGAAGAAAAGGATTCTGGTTCATATGCTCATAATCATCTGCGGTCTGATATCGATTCCAGTATACGCAGATGCGGCCCGGTTGATATCTCCGGGGAAGCTGACAAAATCCCACAGCGATCTTAACGGTATCACGAGGTGCATAAAATGCCACGTTATTGGGAGGGGAATCCCGGATGAGGCCTGCATGGGGTGCCATGAAAAGCTCGTCAAAAGAATAAAGACCGGAAAGGGATTCCACAGCTCCGTAAAGGGGAAGTGCATCGAATGTCATCCCGATCATAGAGGGGAGTCATTTGATATCACGCAGCTTGATGTGCGTACGTTTGATCACGGCAAAACAGGATATTTGTTGCAGGGCAAACACCGGGTGGAATGCTCCCGATGTCACAGACAGAAGAAAACGTACCTTGGTCTTACCACTGCCTGCACATCATGCCATGCCGATGTCCACAGGAAGACACTATCACAGGAGTGCCTTACATGCCATACGTATGATGGGTGGAAAAAGCTCAAGTACGACAACCATGACCGCAATGCAAAATACAAACTGACGGGTAAGCATATGGATGTCAAATGCGAGAGTTGCCATCCACGATACGAGGTTGACGACGGAGACAGGACATACAGCGTGCTGAAGTTCAAGCCGCTGCAATATGAAAAATGCAGTGACTGTCATCTTGATGTGCACCGAGGCAAGCTCAAGGCAAAGCGCTGTGAAACATGTCACAGCACCGCGGGATGGAATAGAGTTAAGTTCAATCATAATGACCCTGCTCTGAGCGAGTACATGCTTCAGGGCAAACACGCGAAAGCGGACTGTTCATTGTGCCACCAGCGTGAGGAGCTAAGCCTCAGGGAGAATGGGAAATCGTTCAGAGGAAAGGTGCGCCGCATTAAACCTGTCAAGCACGATTCATGCGCTGACTGTCATTATGATGTCCACAAGGGTCAGTTCAAGGGGCAGCAATGTTCAGTCTGTCATAGCGTGAAGAATGAATGGAAGAAAGCGGGCTTTTCGCATGACGCAAAAGAGTATAAGGGATACCGGCTTGAGGGCAAACACCGCGATGTGAAGTGTGAACTCTGCCATGCGCGCAGCGCGGTCAGTTATAAGCGGTTCGGCAAGAAGGTTAAGGTTTCTGTCGGACATTTCAAGCCGATCAAGACGGAGGATTGCAGTGATTGTCATTTTGATGTGCATAAGGGTCAGTTCAAGGGGCAGAAATGTTCAGCCTGTCACAGCGTGAAGAATGAATGGAAGAAAGCGGGCTTTTCGCATGACGCAAAAGAGTATAAGGGATACCGGCTTGAGGGCAAACACCGCGATGTGAAGTGTGAACTCTGCCATGCGCGCAGCGCGGTCAGTTATAAGCGGTTCGGCAAGAAGGTTAAGGTTTCTGTCGGACATTTCAAGCCGATCAAGACGGAGGATTGCAGTGATTGTCATTTTGATGTGCATAAGGGTCAGTTCAAGGGGCAGAAATGTTCAGCCTGTCACAGCGTGGAGAATGAATGGAGGAAATCGGGCTTTTCGCACGACACAAAAGGGTATAAGGGATACAGACTTGAAGGCAAACACCGCGAGGTGAAGTGCGAAAAATGCCATCCAACTGCTGAGATAATCTATAGGGAGTTCGGCAGGTCAAAGAAGGCGCTGACTGGTAAGTTCAAACCGGTAGCTCATGAAAACTGCTCGGCCTGTCATAAAGAAAAACACAAGAAGGACGATTACGGGAAGGACTGCAGAAAGTGTCATACCCCACGCTCCTGGGATCCCACAAAATTTTTGCACAATCGCGGCAGCGACGAGCTCAAGGGTTCTCACAGGACATTACCATGCAGGTTGTGCCACAGGGAGCAGGAAAACTACAAGGGCCTCTATTCAGATTGTATTTACTGTCATCAGGAGCCCCACCTCAATCAGTTCGGGCCATTTTGCGACGATTGTCATAATCAGACCGCATGGGTTCCACTGAGTTTTAAACATGCAGGCACCGGCTTCAGGCTTGCAGGCAGGCACAGAGATACTGCCTGCAGTGACTGCCACAGAAACCGGGACTACAGAAATACCCCGGCAGACTGCTATGCATGTCATGCAAATGACTACAGTTCGGCGCCCAATCATACATCACGTTCTTATTCTCTTGACTGTTCAGAGTGCCACTCCGGATCGGGGGGGTGGAGCCGGATATCCTTTTCTCATTCGTCATTCAGCTTTAAAGGGGCGCATGCCGGTATAGCCAACAACTGCGAGGCCTGTCACAAGGGTGCAAAAGGAGTAATCCAGCCGGGCACAACAGATGGGGACTGCTATAACTGTCACTCATCATCGGGAGTGGCATCGACAAAGTATGAGTCGGTCAGCTCACCGTCGCACACGGCATTGAACTTCAGCCACAACTGCAGGGATTGCCATAACGAAAGCGCCTGGAGTCCTGCGTCGTACAGCCACCAGAGTTTCAACCTTCAGGGGCCGCACACGTCGCTGCAGTGCGACAGCTGTCACAGCTCGGGGTATCCCGGCAACTATGCGGGAGTGACGGAGTCGGACTGTTATGCATGTCATGCCGGAGATTATCAGGGGGCACCGAACCATGCATCTGCCAACTACTCTCATGACTGCACACAGTGCCATTCAGGGAACTCATGGACAGGCGCTACATACAGCCATACGGCATTTACATTCAGGGGGGCGCATTCTTCTTTGAAAAACGACTGTTCCGTCTGTCACGGAAGCGGCACACTGCAGCCCGGCACAACAGATGGGGACTGCTACAACTGTCACTCATCATCGGGAGTGGCATCGAGAAAGTATGAGTCGGTCAGCTCACCGTCGCACACGGCATTGAATTTCAGCCACAACTGCAGGGATTGCCATAACGAAAGCGCCTGGAGTCCTGCGTCGTACAGCCACCAGAGTTTCAACCTTCAGGGGCCGCACACGTCGCTGCAGTGCGACAGCTGTCACAGCTCGGGGTATCCCGGCAACTATGCGGGAGTGACGGAGTCGGACTGTTATGCATGTCATGCCGGAGATTATCAGGGGGCACCGAACCATGCATCTGCCAACTACTCTCATGACTGCACACAGTGCCATTCAGGGAACTCATGGACAGGCGCTATCCTTCACCAGAGCTTCCAGTTGAGAGGCAAGCATGCCTCATTGAACTGCGACAAATGTCACAAAAGCGGTTATCCAGGGCAGTATGCGGGTGTCTCAGACGATGACTGTTACGCGTGCCATGCAAAAGACTACAACAAGGAACACCAGACATGCTCCCATGACTGTACACTCTGCCACAACCTATACAACTGGGGGCATCCCGGACCAAAAGAGGGGTGTAAATAATTGGCAGGGCGAATAAGCAGGAAGACATTGCACAGGCAACACATCACTTATGCTACCCGCAGAAAGGGCAGGCAGCGCATAAGGCATCGGGGGCTGTCAATGTCACGATTCCGCCTGACAGTCTTACTGGTATCTTTCGTACTGTTGATCCTGTCGCCTCTGATCCTCTACGCCGACGACCTGGTAAACGCCCTGAAGGGCCGATTTTATATAAGCGACTACTATTCACAGGACAGCGGCAGCTACGACTTTCACTCCCTTATCTCCCGTCTTTCTCTCTTTTTGCCGGATAAGAAGGAGTCGGCCGTCTCTTTCAAACTCGACGCAAGAGTAAAGGCGGAGATAAAAGACAACGAGATATCCGACAAGTCACCGGATCATGACATAAGCGAGCTATGGCTGTCCTACCGCTTCCCCGGGAAAAAGTATCAGATCATTGCCGGAAGGCAGTATATATATGAAATGTTTAACACATCCGTCGATGGCTTGAATATGAAATATGCATTCGGCAACGGCTGGGGAGCCGGGGTGTTCGGCGGTCTTGCGCCAGACAAATATGATAATTCATTCACCAGAGACTTTGCGTCTCTTGGCGCATACGGTTTTTATGAGTCGGCCCGGTACAGGCTTCAGATGGGTTATGAACGCCTGCTGTATAAAGGCAGTACAGACAGGGAATATGTATCATTCAAACTGTTTTCACATCCGGCTGAAAAAGTCAGATTCAATCTGATATCTGCCGCAAGTCTGAACCAGGAAACGAACAGGCCCGAAATGGAGAACCTCAGCATGAATCTTATTTACGCTTACTCCAGACAGCTTCGCCTGAATTTTTACTATAACTATTTCCGGGCAATAAAATATTTTGAATCATCAAAAAAATTCATAGAAAGTGCTGACCTCAGAAAAGATTACTTCCTGGACACAAACTCTCAGACGAGGATAGGACTGAGGACCGACTACAAGATTCAGAAAGACTTCATCGTCTATGCGTCAGCAGCCTATCAGATGCGGAAGATTGACCATGAAGACGCACTAAGGCTCGGTGCAGGCTTCAGAAAGTACGACCTCTATGGTTTTGATTTGACAGGCCGGTACACTCATATCAATAACTTCACGTCAACCAGTGATGAGTTTTATTTTGACATATCGAGGAATTTCTTTAACAAGGTGGACCTTACCCTCTATGCAAGTCATGAGCAGGAAGAGCTTGATATCGAAAACGGATACACAACCGGCCTGAGGACATACGGACTTTCTCTATACTGGCAGATAACAGCTTACTACTATCTTTCCATGTATCTCGAGCATTATGACGAGGAAGACTATTACAACTCATCTGTTTATGCCCAACTTGGATACAGATTTTAACCCGGAGAATTAACCTGCATAATTCACGCAATTGGTTTTTTCCCGGGAGGATGGCTCAAAAAAAATCTTGAACGCGATGGGATTGATGGAGACGCATAGCGTGGAACATGGAACTGTGGAACTTACAGATTGCATTTTACAAGAACCGGCTAAGGTATCGCCAACATTTTTTTTCGCCACACCTCCCGGGAATTTATGAATAAAGCGGGTTAACAGAGATGGTATTCGCAGAAGGCATGGCCGTAAAAGATGTGTGGTTAGCAGTAAGTAGTAGGTGGTAAGTTGAAAGAAAGGAGAAACAGGGATGAATGCGGAGAGTATAACTAAACCTATAAGGATAATCGACCTGAGCCGTTGCCTCGATTGCAAGACCTGTGAGAGACAATGCGAGCGCAGGCACTGTTATCAGCGTAACGTACGTGACGGGATCAGAATCGGTCATTTCATAATTCCATACGCTTGCAAGCAGTGTGATGATCCCCTGTGCGTGGCGAGCTGCAAGAAAGGAGCCGTTGTCCGGGATCCTGTAAAAGGGGCGCTTGTTCTGGACAGGGATAAGTGTATCGGCTGCGGACTCTGCGCGAAGAAATGCCCCTTCGGTTCGATCACGATGGTCGAAAGCGGACGCTTCAGGGAGACTAAGGCTAAAGACGGGACTGTGAAAAAGATCCCGCTTAAGTATGCCAACCGGTGTGATCTTTGCAAGGACTTTAAGAAGGAGGGATGCAGAACAAACTGCCCGAGCGGGGCGCTTATGATGTATATGCCGTTTAACGAGGTCTATCTTGCTCTTCCACCGGTGTACAGGGATAAGCTGTGTGAACTGTTTCTCAACGGCACGTGGGTATCTCGGGGTTCGAACACCCCCGCATATCATGGCCACCCATGACCACTTTGCAAAATATCCACAATAAAATTAATTATAAATCCAGCAATTATCGAAGTTGAACTTCGATAATTGCTCCGCATCCGCACCATTGTCGAGGGCGCGAAGCGTCCTCGACAGCGACCGAATTCAGCGGCGGCGTTTACGCCGTCCGCTGGAATGAGTTGTTAGGCGAGATTGGCGTTGATTTAACCACTCTTTGAAAGATGACTGACTCTCCCCTGAAGGTTTACCAGCTAACAAACCTTCAACACTAATATCTTCATCAATGTCTTCCCAGTGGATACCATGTCCCTTTCCAATTAATCTCCAGTTCCTTCGTTCCTCTGATGTAGCATATACCAAGCGTGGGAACCATTCTATGGGTACCGAAATTGTTCTTCCATCGCTTAAGTCTACGCTCAAAGTATCCTTTGTTATTCTTACATCTTCCACTTTTGGGATTTCTATTTCAAGTGCCAAAGTACTCATTCCATGCCTCCATTAATTTTGAATGGTTTTCATTAATAATCTTGTGAATTTTACTAATTTCTATACGGGTAAATCCTCCACTGCTTTGCAACCTGATTGGGTCAAGCCAGAATTTGGCAATTTTGTCGTTATGTTCAACATGGATATGTTGAGGCTCATTCCTATCTCCTGCATAAAAAAAGAATCTATATGATCTAACTTTAAGTACAGTCGGCATTTCATTTAATTCTATAATATCATAAAAAGCTTTGATTTCCGCTCGTTCATAGGAGGTTACCCTTTCGCCTAATGGTGCGGATGAGGAGCGCCCGAAGGGCGTCTGTTCAATCCGCATGGT
>CAZZGC010000047.1:0-16995 GCA_964653915.1 uncultured Thermodesulfovibrio sp. | reverse complement strand
AGATGAGGGGCAACCTTGCTTTAAACGCGCAGCTGTTCCAGCACACTCTTGAAACATAGTCTTATCGTAATTAACTTTTATCTCTGCTGCTAAGACTGCCAAGCTTAGATTGCCTTCAGTCGTTTTTTCGGGATTGAAGTCTTCATGTGAAGAAAATTTGTAATAAATTGACTTGCCAATACTAAAGTCCTGATCTTTGACCTTCAAGACTACATGCGGTTTATCATTGAGCTGGTTTACACCAGCCGGAAGGAATGATAGCGACATAAATGCTTTTTGTGGGCCAATGTCCAGAGCAAAGTCAGGCAAACCATTTATAATAGATGGTTCGATTAAATGTATTAAAAACTCTTCTATAACTGAATTATCCAACTTGAGTTGACCTTTTTGTCTCGTAAGGAATGGAGTACCCTTATTAGCAATTAATTCGACTTCAAGAATATCTTTATATTCATTCAAATATTTTGTCATCTCAATGACTTTATCTTTTCCTGTACTCGATATTGAATTAATTTTATCAATAAAAGACTCATAAGCACATAATGCTTCTTTGAGAATAGGTACATCTTCGCGACATTTAGGATTGTTAATTGCAGCGAGAAGTTTATCTTTATGGGGAGTCTTAGGCACTATTATAGACCTCCTTTCCATTAAAAACTTCAGAAGAGTTAATATCATATAGTTGATCAATGGCTTCTTCAATATCTTTTTTAACATCCCCTGTTGCTTTTAAAAGAGCGTGTTTTAAATGACTTCTCGATATTTCTCTAGCTGTTAACGCTTCAGGTTCTAAAGATGTTTTTTTACACACAATGATATCCTCTTTAATTTTATTTCCAAACCTATTAATAAAATGACGTTCGTAGTTTGCGATATCTTGAAAACAACCCATTGCATGCATTATTTCTTTTATGATTGAACCGTTATAGAAAGGTATCCCTCTAACATTAGATTCTCTGCCTATAACAAGTACGATTAATGAATTATCATTAAGGCAATGCCATAAGCTATTAAGACTTTGCTCGATTTCCAAGCAATACTGGATCACAGTTTTAAAACGATTTCCCCTATTTTTCCTATTCGATCCCATTTCGCACTTAGCTACTTTCAATAGGTCCCATCCTAAACCTTCTAATAGTGCCCTATAATTTTGATGATAATTAAAAACATTTATATATGGTGGACTCGTAATAACTAGATCCGCCCTATTCGTTATTTTCTTATGAGTTTCCCTAGCATCGCAAAGATAAGCATGAATTGGTTGCTCAGTGAATGGCAGTTCGAATAATTTGCTTTTAATATAATTATAAGCCTGATTTACACCGCCTTGTAAGTTCCCATTTTTTCGACTTTCTGCAATAAATAGCATATTTATTGCAACAAGACGCAAAGTTTTATCTCCAATAATCGAAAAAAGGGATTTGGCAAAGTCAATTAAATTACTAAACTTTTCACGATAGTCTTGGCTTTTTCGAATCAACGGTATTTCACCATAAGAATCTAAAGCTGAAAATACGGCTTTTCCCAAATTAGAAGCAATAAGTTGACGAACATTTAATGGCTGATTTGCTAACGTAAAAAATTTAGACATAGCGTAAGCTGCAGGATTAATTTCAAACCCATAACAGCTTAAATTATGACGAGCACATTCGTGAAGAACTGTACCACTTCCAGCAAATGGGTCAATAACAATATCACATTCTTTAGAAAATGTTAATAACAAATAGTCAACAAACTCTGGCGTAAATTGACCACGCCAATTGAAAATGTTTGAACGTGATTTATCTATGACATTTAACTTGTCTTGGTTTAAAGCTATGTTAGTTAGCTGCATATTTCTAACTTATTAAGATTAATATTTTAAAAACCTATCTTATTATAATCGAACGCGATTTATTTTGATTTATTTATTTGTCGCCGAACGCTGAATTGTCCGATGCAAGCCCTCGAACATAATAACATGCAAAAAAATAATTTGAACATAGAAAAATATTGCTCTCAAATTGATCACCGCTGGCTTGCATTCGAGACCGATGTCTGGTTATATTTCTTATATTATTTCCGATTCACGTATTAATTTAATTAATCTTGCATTTGCTAGGCTTATAGGATTTCGACCAATATTCGGCAAGTTATTTGATTTGCAATAATCGACAATCTTGTTTGCAGACATCTCTATCGGAATCATAACTTTACCTTTTTTTGCATATACTCCAATCCCCCTCCTGCTGCTTCCCGCCATTCCCTTCAAGTTTTATGCATATGCTGAGAATCGTCAAATTGTGACATGAGTAATGACCACTCATCACGTCAATAGTTCCGGGAAGATTTACTGACTTTTTTGTAAGGTTCGGAATGATAAAAATTGCTGTTTTTCAACAGCCTGTCGAATTTGTCCACGCTGTGGTTACGTTCCTATTATTTCGTTCAGTCCCTCAATTATCTGCCCTAACTCTTCCGGAGTACATCTTCCAATTTTTTTACCTATCCTCTCAACAGATAACGTTCTGATCTGACTAATTTTTACCCATGAACGTTTGGGTAATTTGCCCCTCTTTAATTCAAATGTCAAAGGGAATCCAGCACGCTGAGGTTGACTTGTTAGAGCCATCGCAATAACTGTACCGGAACGCTCGTTAAAAATATCATGACTCAAAATTAATACAGGCCTTAAGCCCGCCTGTTCATGTCCCCTAACAGGGTTAAGGTCGGCCCATCGAATATCACCCCTCAGTATTCGGGCCATTCACTTAAATCCTCGGATAATCCTTCTTCAGCCATAGCTTGCTCAAATGATGGATTAAGTTTTGCGCACTCTCTTGCCAATCGACTTTTCTTTATTCTTTGCAATTTTTCTTTTACAGCTTCCTGAATAGCCTGACTACGATTCATAAATCTGTGTCTTTTGATAAGCTTATCTATTTCTGTAATAAACTCTTCATCTAACGTGATCGCTATTTTGGTCTTACTCACTGGTCACCTCCATGGTATTACTATATATCATACCACGGGGTATTTCAAGTGGCCAACCCGCTTTATTCATGAATTCCTGGGGGGCGCTACGGCGAAAGTCAGTAATAAGAGATAAGCGGCATGTGATAAGTGAGCGGAGCAACTATTTAAAAAATCTTCTTCCTTTAACTTACCACATACCCCTTATCCCTTACCTCAAAACTCCAAGCTCTACACCCTACTTCTTCAGCTTCGCTATGGATTTGGTGAGCCTGGTGGCCTTGGCAGGATTCATCATCCCGATCACGAGTCCGGCCTTCTTGCTGTTCATCTTAAGAAGAATCTGTACTGCGGTATCATTATCGAGTCCTGAAAGACGTGATGCCGCATCTTCCGGCGCCATGGCCTCATAAGCCTTGGCAATATGCTTCAGACGCTTGTTCCCTATCTCCTCTGCCTGCTTCAGCGATGCCTCAATCTTTTTCAGAAGAGCACTGTATTTTAGAATATCCTCTTCCACTTCCTTCTTCAGTGTCCTTAGCCTTTCGGTTTCTGTCTTGATTATTTCCTCTTTCTGAACGAGCTCAGCCCGCTGTTTTTCCAGTACTGTCATCATATCTTCTGCTGCGCCGGCCGTACCTGCAAAGAAAAATACCGCGATCAGCAAAGAAATCAAATATCTCATCATCTCATTCTCCTTGCAAGGGTATTATAATCCGTTTCTTTCTGCTCATTCCGCTCCTTACGGACCTTCTCCCGCCGTACGGTCTTCTCATCAAGAATTTCAAGGGCCTTTTTCTCCTTGTGAGCGGACACAAGTGCCTCCTTCATCGTCTCCAGTTCCACCTTTCTCTGTTCATGTATTACCTTCTGGTGAGAGATCCGGTCGCGCATCCGGGCGAAATATTCATAGTAAGCCGTAATCCTGGCCGGATCAAGCATCCCTCCGGCTACCTGGTCTTCGAA
Source organism: uncultured Thermodesulfovibrio sp. (assembly GCA_964653915.1). Taxonomy (GTDB): domain Bacteria; phylum Nitrospirota; class Thermodesulfovibrionia; order UBA6902; family UBA6902; genus CAZZGC01. Next base: position 13,077 of record CAZZGC010000047.1, on the reverse strand, counting down.
CCTGGCAACGGAATCGCTGTAATCTTTCTGAAGGTTAAGGAGCCGGACCTCTTCCTCATCAAGCCGGTCCAGAGCATTCTTCACTTCCATCTCGAGCTCCCTCTTCCTGTTATCCTTCAGCTTTATTATCTGCAAGATGCTGCGCCTGCTTTTCACTGTCCTTCTCCATTTCATCAAATATGCAGTAAAGGGCCTGCAGACTGTCGCTGAAATCTATGAATTCATTCATGTCCTGCCGCAGATAAGCCTTCATCTTCTCTATCAGCTTTATCGAATAGTCAACCTTGAAATTTGACCCCTGTTTGTATGCACCAAGATTTATCATATCTTCAAACTTTTTATACGTAGACAGCGCCTCGAGAAACTTACCGGCATATGTCCTGTGCCGGTCCTCGATGACCTGCGGCATGACCCTGCTCACCGACTGCAGGATATCAATTGACGGATAATGATTTTCCATGGCCAGATCACGGGAAAGTACGATGTGGCCGTCAAGTATCGCTCTCGACATGTCCGCAACCGGCTCCATCATATCGTCCCCCTCGACAAGAACAGTGTAAAGACCGGTGATACTCCCGGAACTCTCCGATGTCCCCACCCTTTCAAGCAACCGGGGAAGAAGAGCAAATACCGAAGGTGTATATCCCCTGGTCGTCGGCGGCTCGCCGATAGCAAGCCCTATCTCTCTCTGTGCCATCGCAACCCTCGTAAGTGAATCCATGAGCAGCAGGACATCCTTGCCAAGGCCCCTGAAATATTCGGCAATAGCCGTTGCCGTAAACGCGCCTCTTACTTTGGCCAGCGGCGCCTGTTCTGATGTGGAGACAACCACCACAGACTTTTTGAGGCCGTCCTCCCCAAGGTTCTTTTCGATGAACTCCCTGACTTCACGGCTTCTTTCACCGATAAGTGCGATTACATTAACCTCCGCTTCAGAGTATCTGGCGATCATACCGAGCAGTACGCTCTTTCCAACACCCGAACCCGCCATGATCCCCATTCTTTGTCCCTTGCCGCAAGTAAGCAATCCATTTATCGATCTTATCCCCAGATCCATCGGTTCCTCAATTCTTTGCCTCGTGAGCGGATTTGGAGAGCTGTTGAAGAGGTTGTACAGATCCCCCTGAAGCCGGTCTTTTCCATCTATCGGATCCCCAAGCGCATTGATCACCCTGCCTATCAGGGAACTCCCCACTCTGACCGATATATTTCTTCCCAGAGGAAGAACCCTGCTGCCATGTCTTATTCCGGAAACATCGCCGGTTGCCATAAGTATGACCCTGTCGCCCTTGAAGCCGACAACCTCTGCGTCTACAGGTTCGGCGCTGTTCGAAAAAATTCTGCACGATTCCCCTATACTGACATCTATCCCGGTGGCCTTGATAGTCAAACCCGTAATTTCGACAATCCGGCCATATACTTTCAGAGGGTCTATTCTGTCTATCTCTTCTATGTAGGATTTCAGGTCAAACATCGTGATCTTCTGCCTGGCTGTCCCCTGTCTCTCCACTCCTGCTTTGGGGAGCTCTGATTTCTTCCGATATATTCGCAAGAAGGGAGTCTATATCCGTCACAACCTCTTCCGTATCACTAATCACCACAGGCCCGTGAACGGGAATATTGGCGTTAACTTCAAATACTATATGTTCATGAATGTCGATAAGCTCAGGCTTGTGGCTGTTGAACAGTTCATGAAGTTCGGGGTTAACTCTTATTATGATTTTACCGGCCTTGCCGAGCCTCTTTAGACACTCCTTCACCATGTTGACGACGACGTCGGGACGTGTCTCTATTTCAGTTCCTATAACCTTTCTGGCGACCGCAAACGCAAGATCGAGGACCTGAGACTCGAGAGTCCCCACGAAATTCTCCCTGTATGAAATGAGTTCAGAGAGAATATGCCCCGCCTTCTCGACCAGAACGGCTGCATGGCGTTCCCCTTCCGAACGTCCAGCCTTTTCTCCGGCCGCATAACCTTCCTCATAGGCACGTCGCTGAATCTCCTCAGCCTCCCTGAAAATGTCCTTCCTCGTAAGATTTTTCTCATCCTCAAGGGAAGGCATCATAAAAAGCTCCGCATCACCGTCCTTGATGAGCCTGTCGTTAAACAATCAGTTCCTCTCCTCCGCGGCCGGCAATTATGATCTTGCCCTCCTCATCCAGCTTTCTGGCCACTTTTACAATATTCTGCTGGGCAGCTTCGACATCCGACACCTTCACCGGCCCCATCGTCTCCATCTCATCCTTCAGAATCTTGACCGCACGCTGAGACATATTTCTGAAGATCTTTTCCTTGAGATCCTCGGGCGCACTCTTGAGAGCCAGTGAAAGGTCTTCCGTACTGAGTTCCTTGAGAATAAGCTGAATACCGCGATCATCTATATTCTGCAGATCATCGAATACAAGCATGAGTTCCCTTATAGATTCTGCAAGGCCATCATCCTGGGTCTCTATCTTCTCGAGTATGGCCTGTTCGGTATTCCTGTCACACTGATTCAATATCTCTGCTATAACCTTCGTACCCTCGAAGCTTTCTTCATCCTTGCCACCGTCAATATCGAGCTGAACCTTCAAAACCTCCTCTATCTCCTCCAGCGCATTTTCCGGAATCCTCTCGGTGCATGCCACCCTCATGGCCACATCAGCCCTGAGGTGTTCCGGCAGCTTTTCAATAACAGCTGCAGCCTGCTCGGGATCGAGAAGGCAGAGTATCAGGGCAATGGTCTGGGGATGCTCAGTAACAAGAAAATTGGCCAGAGTCTTGGGACTCACTCCTTTCAGAGATTCAAGCGGGCTCGCTTTCGAAACCATCTCCAATATCTTCTCTGCATCATCACTTCCCAGTCCCTTGGCAAGAACATTTTTTATGTAATCCTCACCGGCAACCTGAATCTCCCCTGCCGTAACCTTCTCCATAGTTTCAGAGAGAACTGTCTGAAGTTTTTCAGGGTCCTTCTTTTTGGTTTTTGCCATATATGAGGAAATTTTCCTGATATCCTCAGGATCAAGGTCCTTGAGTATCTGGGCGGCAACATCCTCGCCCACTGATGAAAGAAAAATTGCGGCTTTTTCGTATCCGTCCATAGATTCTTATTTCTCCTCAATCCATCCTTTTACAAGCCCCGTGGCCTGATGAGGGTTGTTACTTGCCCACTCCACTACCTGCTTTTCGAGCGGTATCTCTTTGGGCCTGAGAGGGGACTCGACAGCCTCCCCTTCCTCCCCGCCGACTACCATACGCGACGTTCTGACGGGTGGTCTCGTAAGTGAACTGACAAGAGGCCTGAGAACAACGAAAAAGAACAGCAGGGCTATTACCAGCGGAATCAGATATTTGAGCACCATCAGCGCGATGGAAAGGTAGTCCGTCCCTGCCTCGACTGCTTCAGGCATATCGATAGCCGCAAAGGGCATAACCTTCACGCTTATCTCATCCCCCCTGTCCTCTGTAAATCCTATCGCCTTTCTTACAATGTCTTCATAGTACTTTAAATCTTCTTCCGAGCGAACAACGTACTGCTCTGCATCTTTTACCGAGTCCTTCTGTGTTGAAAGTATCCCGTCTATCAATATAGCGACCGACATCTTCTCCAGTGATACCGGCGCTTCAACTACTCTCTTCACCGTCTTGCTTGTTTCATAATTGATGAGTTCATCCTGCTTCTGCGACTGCGAACCGGATGAGCCAAAGCCGGCTCCGGCGCCTCCGGGCAGGTTGCTTGCCGCACCGGGTATTCCCGCTGATGCCCCCCGGCCGGACACAGACTTTTCCGTTGATCTCTGTTCGCTTCTGACAACAACCAGGTCAGGATCATAAAGTTCCTCGGTCCGTTCACTCCTGGTAAAGTCAAAACTTGCCGACACCGTGGCCTTGACCTTGTTCCGCCCAACTACCGGCTCCAGGATGCTGATAATCTTTGATGCGAGACTCTTTTCAAACCCTTGCTGAAACTCCATCTGCGAACCCGTCAGCCCCATCATGGTATCATCGGAAGGGCTTGTAAGCAGATTGCCTTTGTTGTCGATGATAGTAATGTTTTCGGGCCTGAGATCCTCGACGCTGCTGGCTACGAGATGCACTATTCCGTCTACTTCCTTCCTGCTCAATTTCCCGCCGCGATTGAGAGTCAAAAAAACAGCCGCAGATGTCTCAGGTTTTTCCTCCTGAAAGGCGAACACAGTCTTGTCCGGGATCACGAGATGAACCCTGCTCTGGCTTACGGCAGAAAGTGATCTGATCGTCCGGGCAAGTTCGCCCTCAAGAGCCCTGCGATAATTGAGTTTCTGGACAAATTCACTTGTAGTAAAACTCGTATTGTCGAATATTTCGAAGCCGACCCCGCCGCCCTGGGGCAAACCCTTCGAGGCGAACTGAAGCCTCAGATCATAAACCTTGTCGGAGGCGACAAGTATTGTACCGGTCCCGTTGAGCCGGTAAGGAACCTTCATATTACCGAGTTCCTCCACTATCCTGCCTGCATCGTCTTCCGAAATGTTTGTATACAGCACCTGATAGTCAGCATTGTTTACCCATGTCATGAGCAGAATGACACCCGCTACCGAAACTATTACAAGAGCCAGCAGGCCGATAATGTTCCGTGCCGGCCATGATTTTATGTTTTCTATGACATTATCTATAGCCGCCATACTACACCTGCATCCTCATTACTTCTTCATACGTGCTGATGAGCTTGTTTCTTATCTCCACCATGAGCTGAAAGGACATATCCGCTTTTTCTATTGCAAGGACAGCCGTTGTGATATCTCCGCCGTCGGCAAGTTCGGTCACCGCCTTTTCGACGTTTTCCTGAACTTCGTTCACCTTGCTCATGGCCTCCTCGATTACCGCATCGAATTTCCCTTTATCAGGAGCTGAAGTGGCATCGGGTCCGGTCTTGCCCGAGGGTATGCCCTTAGCGCCGATTCCATCTATCGGAAGATTACTCATTTAGTACCTCCCCAGTTCAAGGGCCTTCTGATACATGCCCCTGGATATATTGAATGCCTTGACATTTGCCTCATATGCCCTTAATGCGGTCATCATGTTCACCATCTCTTCGATAACGTTTATATCCGGCATCGAAACATACCCGTTCTCATCGGCATCCGGATGGCCCGGGTCATAAACGATGACAGGAGGCTTCTGATCTTCAACAATTCCTGCCACTCTGACCCCCTCAAGCCCGGAACCGTCATTACTGCCAATCTTAACAGTCTGGAAAACAACGTTTTTCTTTACGTATGGGCCTCCTTCCCCGGTCTTGGTGGATTGGGCATTAGCCATATTGGAGGCTATGGTGTTCATTCGAACTCTCTGTGCGTCGAGCGCAGAGGCGCTTACATCAAAAATATCCATTTATTACCTCCCTCTTGTACTGATGGCGCTTTTAAACATCTTTATCTTTGCATTCAGAATTTTTATGGCGGCATCGTGAAGCATCTGATTTTCGGTCATTTTTGCCACCTCCCTGTTCAGCTCGACATTGTTCCTGTCACCCCACGACAGGCTATCGTCAAATACCACCCTGCCGGCTGCACCGCTGTTGCGGCCCTTCAGGTGACCGGGACTGGTCCTTGCCATCCCCATCTGATTCTTAAGGATATTTCCGAACTTGACGTCTTTTGCCTTGTACCCCGGAGTATCGGCATTGGCAATATTCGAAGCCAGTACCCTCTGCCTCCTCCCGGCCGCCTCTATCAGTCTTTCGAGTACAATAAAATTTTTATCCATCATGAACCTCCGAACATTTCCATCCGGACATCACTATACAATAATCGTGCCCGAACAGGTCACTCTGCTGTTCTGTGGCTGCAATTGCAAATCCTTTCATAACCTTGCTGTCATCCACAGTATCCATCCTGTTCTTCAACCAGTCCATACATTTCTATAAAGCGGGAATTTTTTTCCCGTACCCGTTAAGTTTGTTCCTGATGGTTCTGACACTCACGCCAAGCTTCTTTGCCGCCTGGGTCTTGTTTCCTCCGGTTTCGCGAAGCGTCTTCATAATAAGTTCCATTTCCATATCCCTGATGCTGCTGCATGATGCCGGAGAGCCCGTCATATCGGAGGTTACCATGAAATCATCTGTCCCGATGTAGTCCGAGCGGGTAATCAGAACCGCTCTGTGAATGACGTTTTCCAGTTCCCGTATGTTGCCCTTCCACTGATTGTTCAACAGGAAATCCATGGCCTCATCCGAAAATCCTGCGATATGCTTGTTAAGCTCTCCGGCAAAACGCGCAGCAAAGTGCTCCGCAAGCAGCTTTATATCACCCGGTCTTTCCCTCAGAGGAGGCAAAACAAGAGGAAAGACACTTAGCCTGAAATAGAGATCCTCCCGAAACCTCCCATCAATGATTTCTCTCTGCAGGTTCCTGTTCGTTGTCGCCAGCACCCTGACATCCACCGGAACCGGCTGACTTCCACCGATCCTGTCAATCTCTTTCTCCTGAAGTACCCTTAGAAGTTTGGCCTGAAGAGTGGGTGACATCTCACCTATCTCATCAAGGAGTATTGTGCCGCCATTTGCAAGTTCAAACTTTCCGGTCTTTTTTTCTGCAGCTCCCGTGAAGGCCCCTTTTTCATACCCGAACAGTTCACTTTCAAGCAGATTGTCTGGAATTGCAGCACAATTCACCGCGACAAAAGGTTTGCGGCATCGTCTGCTTGCATTGTGAATATACCTTGCAAACAGTTCCTTACCTGTCCCGCTTTCCCCGAGGATCAACACCGTTATATCGCTCGCCGCTACGCTCGATGCAAGCTTGATCAGTTCCTTTATTTTGTCGTCACAGGTAAGTATTTCATTCCGGGAACCGGATTCACGGGACATTATACTCCGGACAGTGTTTTCAAGAGACTTCAGAGAAAATGGTTTAATGAGATAGTCGCAGACTCCCTCCTTCATCACTTCTACGGCGTTTTCTACAGTTGCAAATCCGGTTATGACGAGTACAGGCATGGGGCCGGCCTTCTTTCTCGCCTCTCTGATGAAACTCAGGCCGTCCATGCCGGGCATCTTCATATCGGTTATAATCAACGACACCGAAGAAGGAGAAAGCTTCTTCAATGCCTGAACCGGCTCTTCAGCAAGTATCGCCCTGAACCCCATCCTGGATACGGCCTCTCCGAGCGCGGCTCTCATCCGTTCATCGTCATCAACTACCATTATCGATTTGAGATTTTCCCTCATAATCCTACGCGGCTCCTTCATGTTCATAAGACGGATTTGATGTCAAACTAAAATGTTCCGGAATCGGGAAGGACAGGGTAAAAGTGCTTCCACTGTCCTTGTTCGATGATGCGCTGATGAACCCATTATGCGACAGCATGATCCTGTGAGCTATGGCCAGTCCGAGCCCGGTACCGCGATCCTTTGTTGTGAAGAACGGATCAAATATCTTTTCTATAAGTTCTTCATCAATGCCTTTGCCTTCATCTATTATCATGACCTTCAGAAAATTATCTTCCGTTTCCATGCGTATCTCTATTGTTCCACCGTCCGTCATAGCATGGACCGCATTTAAAATTATGTTCATAAATACCTGTTTCAGCAGTTCTCCATCCCCGTTGATCACGTGTGGAATATAACTTCTCCTGATTAAAATCCCCCTTGACTCAATCAGCGGTCTGAGCATCTCGACCGACTCATCGATTGACTCTTCAATCGACAGAGGCTTCAGTGATGGCTTGTGAGGCCTCGCAAACAGCAGCATATTAGTGAGAATGTTGTTCAGGCTCTTGATGCCCGATGAGATGCCGCTTGCCAGCTCCGAATGCCGGGTACCCTCAAGATCGCCCGACAGCATATTGGAAAAAAGCTCTATGCTGCACAACGGACTCCTTATTTCATGGACAATCTTGGCGGCCATCTCTCCCATCGCGATTAATCTCTGATTTCTCTCGTTCTGCCGTTCCAGTTCCTTGAGCCTTGAAACGTCCTTCAGCAGCAGAACATAGCCTCTTGCACTGCCCTTTTCGCCCGGCACTTCAGACCTGGAGAAAATGACATCATACTCCTTGCCGCCGACGGAAAGTTTTTCCCCGGATACATCGCCGCTCAGAGAAAATCCAAGCTGGTCCCAGTTCATGCCGGTGACCTGTTCAGCTGTCACGGACAGAAGCTTTTCGGCAGCGCTGTTTATCATGTTTATTTTGCCATCGCGGTCCAGCACAATCATCGCTTCTCCTATGCTTTGAAGTACAGCCTGAAGATAGTCTTTGGACCTTTCCACATCCGCAATGGCCCGGTTCAGCAGCGCATTCTTTTTCTCAAGTTCACCTGTAAGATACTGAACCCGTTCATTCAGCCTGCGATAGCAGGATTCCAGACTCTCCGACGCCCTGGTAAAATTGCGAAAGGCTTCATTCAGTCTCACCACGCTTTCCATCAGTAAACCTCGCTGACTCTGTTTAAAAGATTCATCTCCATAATTCTCGTCTTGGCCAGACGGCTCAGGAGAGAGTTCCCGCTTCCCAATCTTGCAAACATGTCCCGGGAACGGCTCCTGTCGACATCATGGGCCATCCTGTACATTACCCACTCATCATCAGGGTTCTTCTGATATGCCTTTCTGATATACTTTGATGCCTGACTACGGCGGCCCATCGAATAGAGGATGTCTGCAAGCCCTATATATTCATCAGCGCTCCACTCCTTCTTTGCGAGCCTCCTTTCGTAAAGCGCTATGGCCTTTTCCGTAAGTCCCGATCCAGATTGTCTCGTCTTTCTGATAATCCTGAGCAGTATGCCCATGTCGTCTTTACGGAAATCCTTGATCCGGGAAAGCTCCCTTATTGCTTTTTTATGCATATCCCTGGCGATGAATATCCTTGCCTTTACCCTTTTTGCCATATCAGACGGCGGGTATGGAGCGGTCGTAAATGTGATATATTTCTCTGCAAGCTCTTCATCACCCACCTCGATATAGTAATCAGCCAGCAATACCGCCGCCTCGGTCCTAATAGCTGGCGATGTATTCTCAATCATCCAGAGAGTAAGGTCGATAAAAGGGCTGCCCTCATATCTGAGCCTTCGCGCCACCTTGAGGAGAAACTTTTCGCGCGAGCGATCCACCAGCCACTGACCAACCTCTCTCCAGAGTTTCCTGAAGGTGAGGCCGCCATCCGCTTCAACATCATCCTTTCGTGCCATCTCCGAGACAATATCCTCAAGTTCCCTGAATGCCTGGGCAGGCGGCTGTTTGCCATATACAAGCTCCTTGAGCATATACACGGATTGCTCAATCCTGCCGGTTCTCCTGTACAACTTGGCAAGGGCAAGAAGTGTATCTTTGTAGTAGAACGAGTCAATATGCTTTGTACGAATTTCTTCAAGGGTCTCTATGGCCTTTTCGGTCTTGCCGCTCCTGGCATATACAACCGAAAGATTGAAAAGCGCCTTAACCTTTATCTTCCGGTCTCTTGACATCAGCGCTGTCTGGAACAGCCTTATCGCCTCGTCAAAGTCGCCATCCTCCATGGCCATAAGCCCTCTGCTGATTCTGGCCTCGTCCCTGTATATGCCTATGATTATGCCGGCAAGTCTCTTTCTGGCCTCGGTATACTTGCCTTGCATTCTGAAATTCTCGCCCAACAGATAAGCCGTCTCTTCGTCCTTGTCCGGGAAGTCAGGATCCATCTTGAGAGCCTTTACATAAATGCCGCTTGCTTTCCTGACCTTCCCGACCCGCTGATAGGCGTTGGCCTTTCTGTAGAGTATCTCTGCTGACTGTTCCACTTTGTCGTAATGTCTGATTGCCTCCCTGTACTTCCCTACCCTCATCAGGCATTCCGCAAGACCAAGGTGGACCTCTTCACGGTGAATCGACGAAGGGAACTCTTTGAGAAACAGCTTGTAGTCCGCCAGGGCTTCGTATACAAATCCTCCCTGAAGCTGTACGTCCGCACGTTTAATCAGTGCCCTCTCACGGAGAGCGGGGCCGGTGGCGAGAATATGCGCAAGCCGGAGGTGTTCTATCGCCCTCAGATACTGTTTTGCTCCTCCAAATGCCACACCATAAATATAATGATAAAAAGCGGCATCTTCTCTGCCTGCAGGGGGGTATTCCGGCAATACTGAAAGCACTCCATACGGATTGCCGGACTTGAGCAGTGTCCAGACCTTTCTGTACTTTTCCGGAACCTGTACCGAAAAAGACTTTGTTTCCTTTGAGGTTCTCTCAGTCCTTTTTTGCGCCGTCTCAGTTGACTCTTTTTCCCTGGCCTTCAAATCAGCAGCAGGCTTTTCGGTCTTTTTAGAGGCCCTTGCCTTTTTCTTTTTCTTTTTTCCGCCCGGCCCGGATTTGCGAAGAATATCCACTACAAGCCGGTCCGGATTGTCGAGACTGAATACCTTCTTTATGCTCCCGCCACTGCCGGCAATGATTACCCTGTCCGATTCATGTTTAATCGCCTTTGAACTGTGGAGGCGGAATCCCTTTGACGGAAACTTTATGATAATGTTCCCGCCTTCCTCTCTGACTTTCACTCCGGATATGACACTATCCGGACCTTCAAATACATAACGGATGAATGAGGGGTGTTCTCCCTTCCGTACCTTCAGGGTCGGAAACTGCCCGGCAGGCTTCGAGGCATCAGCAGTATTGACCGGAACGATGGCAATCAGCATGAAAAGCAGTGGCGTCAACTTCCAGTAACTCATGCCGACTGGAAATGCAATTAGTGTGCCATCTTTAACTTTGTGTTTTTAAAGGATTAAAGTAGGACCGAAGTGTCAGTATAATGACGGAATCAGCTTCGGGCATCATAGCTGATCGCCTTTTTTTTCATCTTCTCGATCAGTGTTGTGCGGTTAAGGCCGAGCAGACTTGCTGCCTTGCTCTTTACCCCCTTCGATATTTCCAGGGCCTGAAGAATCATGTTGTTTTCTATTTCCTCAAGCATATGATTCAGGTCGATGCCGTCGGATGAAAGTTTCTTGCCGCCCGCGTCCGGCCTGGGAGCAACTTTCACTTCACGCATCCTTTCAGGGAGGTCGTCAGGGGTGATAATATCCCCTTCCTTCAGAATTATTAGCCTCTCTACAAGATTTTCAAGCTCTCTCACATTTCCGGGCCACCTGTAGTTGACGAGATGCGTCATCACCTCTCCCGAAAGGCGTGGGGGCACCTTTTTCTTTTTACGGGATATGGTATTTATAAAGTGTTCCAGAAGCAGCGGAATATCTTCCTTCATTTTTCTGAGAGGAGGAAGATGCAGCGGAATTACATTGAGCCTGTAATAAAGGTCTTCCCTGAACGCTCCCTCCTTTACAGCCTTTTCGAGGTCGCGGTTGGTGGCGGCCACTATCCTGACATCGACTTTTATAGTCTTGATGCCCCCCACCCTTTCAAATTCCTTTTCCTGCAGGACACGCAGCAATTTCACCTGCAGTGCTGGAGCGAGGTCACCTATTTCATCCAGGAAAAGTGTGCCGTTGTCTGCGAGCTCAAATCTGCCGATCCTCGTGTTGATGGCCCCGGTGAATGCCCCTTTTTCATGCCCGAACAGCTCTGACTCCAGTATATCTTTTGGGATAGCCGCACAGTTAAGGGGAACGAAAGGCTTTTTGGAACGCAGGCTGTTGTAGTGAATCGTCTTCGCCACAAGTTCCTTTCCGGTGCCGCTCTCTCCGGTTATCAGCACTGTGCTGTCCGTGTCTGCGATTTTGTCTATAAAACTCTTTACATTCTGAATCTGAGACGACTTACCAACGATTCTGTCATAACTGAACTTCTTTCTCAGTTCCTTTTTTAGCCTGTAGTTTTCCTGCTGAAGTCGCGATACATCAAGCGCCCTCTTTATAGCATGCAGAATGTCTTCGAGAACGAAAGGTTTTGTTATGTAGTCATAGGCTCCAAGCTTCATCGCCTCTACCGCGGTCTGAACACTGGCATAAGCGGTCATCATTATAACCGGGACTTCCACCTTCTCCGCTGCCGTCTCCCTCAGAACATCGAGGCCGCTCATTCCCGGCATCATCACATCCATAAGCATTAGGTCAAACTTGTCCTCCCTCAGCATCTTCAGGCCGGATTCACCATCGGCGGCGATCGCTACCTCGTAGCCCTTTGATTCAAGAAAATCTTTCAGGAGTTCGCGGATCGACTCTTCGTCATCAACAACCAAGATCCTTTTCATACAGATATATTGCCACAACAGGCTGGGGACGTCAACAGTTTGACGGGAAGGTCAGGGAGTCAGTACGGCACCGTCCATTACTTCAACAAGATTTCTGCCGTTTCTCTTCGCCCGGTAGAGAGCGCCATCGGCTCTCTGAACCATCTCCTCGGGTGATGTAATCGATTCATCCATGCCGGCGACACCAAGACTTATGGTAATTTTAATAGATCTGCCGTCGAAGACATTGTCAAGATCCATTATAGACATTCTGAAACGCTCGGCTACGAGAACCGCTGATTTCAGCGGAGTCTCGGGCAACATGCAGCAGAACTCCTCGCCTCCGTATCTGGCAAGATAATCAACATTTCTTATAAGAGAAGATATCCTGGAACTCAACGACTTCAGTATGAAGTCGCCACACTGATGTCCGTATGTGTCATTTATGGTTTTGAAATGATCGATGTCGATCATAATTATGCTGAATTCCCCGGAATATCTCTTGCTGCGCATGAATTCTTCACGTAGTTTATTCTCCATGAACCGTCTGTTATATATTCCGGTAAGAGAATCCCTTACATTAAGATCCATGAGCTTTTTCTGAAAAGAGGCGACTTCCGTAACATCCTGAACGTATATGAAGACATAGCTGATCTCATCCTTTTCATCCCGGAGAGGCCCCATGACACATGTCTGCTGCATATATTCGAAATCGGAACCGATATAACCGGACGCCTTGAATGGGAACAGGTATCCATGGAGCTTCTGGGAGAAGAAAGAAAAATTCCCGAATGTAAGTACAGACTTGCAGCTTCTTCTGAACTTCGGATTGTCAAGGTTCGGGAAAATTTCAAAGATGTGCCTGTTGAGCACGGTATCGCTGCTCATTCCGCTGTTTATTTCCATCCAGCGGTTCCATCTCTGAATCCTCAGGTCCCTGTCAAGAATAAGAATGC
>CAZZGC010000046.1:14979-17081 GCA_964653915.1 uncultured Thermodesulfovibrio sp. | reverse complement strand
GGCATCGGTTATGTCGGGCATCGACGGATCGTCAGGGTTCAATCCGCTGTAATAATAGAAAAGATTCTTCAGGTGCCGCGAGTCTATTTTGTGAAAATGGCTGTATATGATGCGGTTCACCTCCGCCACTTTCCGCCCCTGCACCTCTACCCATGCCCTGCCGAGGGAGTCTCTTCTGGTCGTAGAGATTATCTCTCCATGAATCTCGGCTTCGAAGCCCGGACGCATATCAGGAGTTGTACTCACATCTTCAATAATAGACATTATGCAGGTAAGTCTGAAGTCATGCGAGTAGTTGATAAGCCAGCCAAGGGCCTGTGCCATCGCCTCTATGAAAATCACACCCGGCACAAGAGCGACCTTCTTGTAATGGCCTCTCAGGAACTCTTCCGAGAGGGAAAAGGCCTTGACCGCAGTTATGGCCTTGCCTTTTTCGATATGCTTTATTCTGTCGTAATATAAAAATCTCATTAGCCGTAATCGGGCAGCTTTACCGCCTGCTGCTTACTGCCTACTGTTTACTGCCTACTATCCTTTCCCGCCTTTCCCGCTTACTATTATAGATGCACATCCTCCCTCGTCACTGAAGGCGTTGATCAGTATGGCCCCTGCTTCACGGCTCAGATGTCTCTCTCTTCCATACTGTTCCATCTCCGGGACAGGTGGAATTATACCATAGCGGAGTATTTGCTCTGCCAGCACAATATCGACGGCTGGTGAACCGGCGAGCATGTTGCCGAGTGCAACCTCAGAAGAGTAAAGAGCCGGCGGGTCCGGCGCCGCCGCGAAGGCTTTATCGATGGCTTCGGCTTCATTGCCTTCTCGCGACAACGTCTCTGCCGACGCTACCATTATCAATCCTATCGAGGACGGGTGCATACCGGCCTTCATGAGCGCCTTCTTCATCGATAATCCTATTGCCTTTTTGGATGGGCCGGGTTTATTGCCATTATCGCCGAAAGATGTTCCATATCCCGCTATGCAGGCTACAGGAGAAATCCCCCGGCCTTCTGCATCGGCCCTTCTTTCGATAACCGCCATAGCCCCGCCTTCACCTGGGATAGCGGATTCTGTTTCATCCGCCCGCTGCTCTGAAGAAGATATCCTTCTTGCAATGGAAAAGGGAGATGCTTCCTCACTTACTCCGCCTGCGAGCGCCGCGCGAGTCTTCCGGTCTGCAATACTGCAGGATGCCTCGATGAATGCATGAACTGCGGAATCTTCTCCGGGAGAAAATACGGTATTGTCTCCCGTGATCCCCAGTCTGATGGCGGACTGGCAGAAGCCGATGTTGTTAAGCACGGCAAGAAGCCACAATGGATATATTTCTTCGTAGGCACCGCCGAAAAAGGTTTCGTAATCGGGCTGTCGGTGGGCATTCAATGATTTGGCAATTGCGGGCATAATCATGCCGGGATCGGAATCCACCATGCCCATGCCGGCAAAGAAGCCGGTCTCGTCAGGGGCTATATCTGCCTGCGCGAGTCCGGCGTTTTCGTATGCATCTATGCTGCATTTCATCAGGATATATGCGTGAGCGCCCATTATGCGTGCGTCACGGGGATGGATGCCGAGGTCTTCAGCAGATGGCAGGCGGACGCGGGCCGTGCTTTTTACCGGGAAACCGGCATTCTCAAACTCTTTAACGGGTGTGATGCCGCTACGTCCTTTAATAAGGGCGTTCCATGTCTCATCGACAGTGTTGCCGAGGGAGGTGACCATGCCGCAGCCGCTGATGACGATTTCATCTTTCATTTAAAAGAAACTTTCTTCTTACCGCCCCGACCTCCATCTTTCCCGCTTTTCTGGCTTCGCTTCAGGATTCAAGGGACTGCTTACTGCATACCCCCTACTGCTTACTATCCTTTTCCCGCCTTTCGCGCTCTTCTCGCTTTTTCTCAGTCCCGGAGGCGCAGAGTGCTTTCTGCTGATAATGCCGTTTGTGAATTATTATACGGGTTAGTCTAACCCATCAGGGCACGAAATCGGAATCGGGCAGTTTTGTTATGAGCAGTGTCAGACAGAGACGCAGCCCTCTCGCACCTCGCAGGTGGAACAGAAGCAACCGCAGAATATCGAACAGGAAATTTTGAACTCAGAAT
>CAZZGC010000046.1:11126-14879 GCA_964653915.1 uncultured Thermodesulfovibrio sp. | reverse complement strand
TTTTTTGTTATAATTTTCTATAATAAAAATCGATATTGCAGTGAAAGGTAAATCCTTTACATTGCCTCCGGGCATATGTTAAACTCTACTTCTTTTGAAAAAAGGAGTTATTATGGCTTTAGAAAAAGAACAGAAAGCAGATATCATTAACAAATACAGGCTGCACGACGGCGACACGGGATCACCGGAGGTTCAGATTGCTCTCATCAGTGAGCGTTTAAATATCCTCAATTCTCACTTCCAGATTCACAAGAAGGATCATCACTCACGCAGGGGGCTGCTGAAGCTCGTTGGTCAGCGTCGCAAGCTCCTGAGCTACCTCAAGACCGTAGACAGGGAGAGATACGACAAGCTCGTCAAGCAGCTCGGTCTGAGAAAGTGAACTGAATGACACATGTTGAGATTGAACTCAAAGGCAAGCCTTTGCGGCTTGAAACGGGCCGTTTTGCCAGGCAGGCTGATGGTTCGGTAATCGCCAGATACGGCGATACGGTAGTACTTGCAACAGCAGTATCCAAGAAGGAATCCAGAGAAGACATCGATTTTTTCCCCCTTACTATTGATTACCAGGAAAAGGCCTATGCAGCAGGCAAGATTCCGGGCGGTTTTTTCAAGAGGGAGGGCAGACCCAGTGAAAAAGAGGTCCTCACTTCCCGCCTGATCGACAGGCCGATCAGACCGCTGTTTCCGAAAGGGTTTTATTGCGAAACACAGGGTATCATATCGGTTCTGTCATTTGGCACCGAGAATGTTGCGGACATTATCGGTATGATAAGCATGTCTGCGGCCCTCAGTATTTCCGATATACCTTTTGACGGCCCGGTTGGCGCTGTCCGTATAGGTATCCTTCAGGATTCGTTTATCATCAATCCTGACCTTGTTGAAGTGGAGGAATGCGACTTCATTCTTGTGGTTGCCGGGACGGAAGATGCTGTCATGATGGTAGAGGGCGGAGGAATCGAGATACAGGAATCGACTCTCATAGATGCTCTTGAGACGGCTCACGGGGAAATACGGAAGATCGTTAATCTGCAGAAGGAACTGGTCTCAAGCGCCGGAAGACAGAAGAGGGAAGTGATCCCTCCTGAGATCGATGAAGACCTGATGAAGAGGGTTTCCGATCTTACTATCGAAAAGATAAAGCAGGCTATCGTTATCCCGGACAAGCTGAAGAGACAGGATACCCTAAACGATATCCTCAAGGGTACGATTGAGGAGCTCAATACAGGAGAAGAGGATATTGCCAGGGATATAGCTTTTGTTTTCAATAAACTCGAAAAGGATCTTGTCCGCAACATGATTCTCAATGAGGGAGTCAGGGCGGACGGACGTAAGACCGACGAGATAAGACCGATAACCGGGGATGTCTCGATTCTTCCGAGATGTCACGGCTCTGCTCTCTTTGTCAGGGGTGAGACCCAGTGCCTTGCCGCTGTGACTCTCGGCACGGCAGAAGATGAGCAGCGTATAGACGCACTTGAGGGAGAATCCAAAAAGGCGTTCATGCTTCACTACAACTTTCCCCCGTTCAGCGTGGGAGAGGTTAAGCCTCTCAGGTCCCCCGGTCGAAGGGAGATCGGACACGGAATGCTTGCTGAGAGGGCTCTGAAGGCGGTTCTTCCCCAGAAGTCCGACTTCCCATATACCATAAGGGTGGTCGCCGATATTCTCGAGTCCAACGGATCTTCGTCTATGGCCACGGTGTGCGGAGGAACCCTTGCCCTTATGGATGCGGGTGTACCTTTACGTTCGCCTGTTGCCGGTATTGCCATGGGACTCATCAAGGAGGACGACAGGACGGTTATTCTGACCGATATACTCGGCCTTGAGGATCATTTAGGCGATATGGATTTCAAGGTTACCGGTACAGAGGAAGGTATCACCGCATTTCAAATGGATGTGAAGATAAGCGGTGTTACGCGTGAGATAATGGCAGATGCGCTGGAACAGGCCCGAAAAGGCAGGCTGTTCATTCTCGGCAAAATGTCCGAAATTCTGTCCGCACCTCGTGACCATCTTGCTACCCATGCACCCCGCATCTTTACTATCAAGATTAAGCCCGACAAGATCCGCGATGTAATAGGAATCGGCGGAAAGGTCATAAGGGGTATTATCGAACAGACCGGAGTAAAGATAGATATAGACGACACCGGCAATGTCAATATAGCTTCCGTAGATGAAGAGTCTGCAAAGAAGGCGATAGACATCATAAACGGCATTGTTGCCGAGGCGGAACTGGGCAAACTTTACATGGGCAAGATAAAGAGAATCATGGACTTCGGAGCCTTTGTAGAGATTCTGCCAGGTACGGAAGGCCTGTTACATATTTCACAGATCTCGGACAAGAGGATCGGCAAGGTCTCCGATGTCCTGAAGGAGGGCGATGAGACCCTCGTAAAGGTTATCGAGATAGACAAGATGGGCCGGATTCGTCTCAGCAGGAAAGAGGCCCTCAAGGATCAGGCTGCGATGAAGACGGACATCTGAAGCCGGCAAACTTCAGGTCAAATCACCACATCCTCCATGTACAAGAAGCTAAATCTCGAAAACGGCATTCCGCTAATCATGGAAAAACAGACCGGAATCCGCTCTCTCTGTATCGGTATATGGATCAAGGTAGGGTCCCGGTATGAGCGCCCGGAGAAGAACGGCATATCCCATTTCCTCGAACATATGTTCTTCAAGGGTACCGAAAGCAGGTCTGCAGAGGATATTGCCATGGAGGCCGATTCACTTGGCGGTGAACTCAACGCACTGACATCGACTGAATACACACTGTTCTATGTCAAGGTACTTGATGAGTATATTGAACGTGCTGCCGGACTGCTGGAGGATATTTTCTTTCACTCAACATTCCCTGAGCAGGAACTGGAAAAGGAAAAGAAGATAGTATTCGAAGAGATCAGGATGGTGGAGGACAACCCTTCCGACTACGTGCATGACCTGTTCAGCAGACATGTCTGGGGAGAGAACGGTCTTGGTCAGCCGGTTTTGGGTTCGACAGAAACGATCACCGGATTCACCAGACAGGATCTGCTGAATCATATTGATGAATATTATCGTGCAGAAGATATAGTTGTGGCCTGCAGCGGGAGTTTTGACGAATCACGTTTCATATCCATGATGGAGCGCTCGATGGGCAGGGTGACTCCACGGGGACGGACTGATACAGCGGATCATGGTGTTTTCAGACCGGGAACCAACGTGGTGACCAGAGACCTGAAAGAGGCGCATATATGCCTGGGTTTACAGGGTCTTCCCTATGGAAGCGAAGACAGGTATACAATGCACCTGCTGAATACGATACTCGGTACGGGGTACAGTTCAAGGCTGTTTCAGAAGGTCAGGGAAAAATATGGACTGGCATATTCCATATATTCCTACCACATGGCTTACCGGGATACAGGTTTGTGGGAAGTCTATGCCGGAACCGACGGAAGCAACGTTCAGGATGTCATAGATATTATCAAAGAAGAGATAAAGGGGCTTCCGGAGACAGTAACCGGGATCGAACTTGACCGGGCAAGGTCTCAGCTCAAGGGTAATCTCATTCTTGCGCTGGAATCGACCAGCAACAAGATGACGAATATAGCCAAACAGGAAATATACTATGGACGGTACTTCCCTCCTGAAGATGTGATAAATATGGTGGACGCTGTTACACTGAATGATCTTAAGAGGTTGGCATCACAGGTAATTGATGACAGGCCACTTGCAATTACGATTTATGGACCTGTTGATTCCGGTCTGAAG
>CAZZGC010000046.1:0-11026 GCA_964653915.1 uncultured Thermodesulfovibrio sp. | reverse complement strand
TCCAGAAGCTTAACCTCGGTCCTGATGGCTATCTTGAGGTCTTTGTATCCCAATGGATGTGGTCTTCGGGTTTCTTTGAATCGTCTTATAAGCGCCTTTTCATCCGCTTCAAGAAATATTATTTCCAGAGCGACCTTTTTTTTCCTGAGTGAAGATACGATTTCCGAAAATCCTGAAAGAAACTTCTTTTCCCTGATGTCGACGCCGATAGCTATTCTGGAAAGCGAGGGCGTTCTCATTGTAAGATTTATGAATGTATCTATCAGGGAAGTGGGGAGATTGTCAACACAGAAAAAACCGCTGTCTTCAAAGGCGTTCAACGCAACTGTTTTGCCTGAACCCGAAAGACCGGTTACTATTACGACAACCACACTGCCCTTTGCTGTAGCGGTCACTTTGGGGGCTCGATAAGACCGAAGTTCCCGTCCTTCATTTTGTACAGCACATTGATGTCGCCTGATGATGCATTGGTGAATATGAAGAAATCTCTGTCAAGAAGATCCATTTGCATGGCAGCCTCCTCCACACTCATAGGCTTTATATCGTAGGATGTATCCTTGACTATGGACGGCATCCGCTCGACAGGTTCGGTAGCCACGGAAGATTTGCTTTTGTTCTTTCTATGGGAGACAATTTTCTCTTTGTGCTTCCGCACCTGCCTTGCAAGTTTTTCCACAACATCATCGATAGATGAGTACATTTCCCCGGTGATACTCTCCGCCTGTATCAGGGAGCCGTTTGCCTTCAGGTGAACTTCGGCTTTGTGCCTGTATTTTTCAACGCTCAGCGTCACAGTAGCTTCACTGACGTTGTTCAGATATTTGCTGAATCTGCTGATCTTGCTCTCGGCGTACTCTCTAAGGTTCTTCGTGAGGTCCATCTGTCTGCAGTTGATGATGATGTTCATGGCGTTCCTCCCTTCCTGCATGGATAGGTTGATCTTCTGCCTCACGACTTTCTGCGGTTAAGTTGTATCGCGGGGCAGAGCCGTCTCAGAACCACTTCTTGCGTTTCAGGTGAGACGGTATCTTTAATTCTTCTCTGTATTTGGCCGCGGTCCGCCGGGCCACACTGATTCCCCTGCTTTTGAGAATATCCACTATCTTCTGGTCATTCAGAGGAGCCTTCGGATCCTCTTTTTCGATAATTTCTCTGATCATCTCCTTTACGGTCGATGATGATATTGTGCCGGTTTCGGTCGGCACGGCATTGCTGAAAAAGTACCGGAAGTTCAAAAGACCCTGCGGGCATTGCATATATTTGTTGGAAGTCACTCTGCTTATCGTACTCTCGTGCATGCCGAGGTCTTCGGCCACATCTCTCAGGTTAAGAGGCTTCAGGTATTTGTAACCCTTTCTGAAAAATTCTTCCTGGAATTTTAATATGCTCTCGGTTACTCTGTATATGGTCTTGTTGCGCTGGTCGAGACTCTTCAGCAGCCAAACGGCAGAGCGCAGTTTGTCTTCGAGGAACTGCCTCTCTTCCGGGCCGAGGGAGTTTCTGTTTGCCAGCAGCTTTCTGTAGTAATTTGAAAGACGCAGCCGGGGAATACCTTCCTCGTTGAGGCTGATAATAAATTTGCCGTCTGCTTCCTCGACGAAAACGTCAGGGATTATGTGCACCGGTTCTTCGCCGGAATAGTTTCTTCCCGGTCTCGGTTCGAGCCCTTCGATGATCTTTACTGCCGCCAGAATATTGTCCAGTGATGTGCCGAATCTGGAAGCAAGCTGTTTGTATTTTTTCCCTTCCAGTTCCTTGAAGCCGTCCCTGATGATACCTTCAACGAGGGTCCCTTTAAGATTAAGAGGTCCGAGCTGTAGGAGCAGGCATTCCTGCAGGTCTCTCGCTCCGACTCCGGCCGGATCAAGCCCCTGCACGAACTTTAGTGCCTTTTGTGCTGACTCGATGTCCACGCCCGCAAGCTCAGCCATCTCTTCCAGAGTGGCCTGCAGGTAGCCGTCCTCGTTAAGGTTGTTTATAAGTATTTCGGCCGCCTTTCCGACTTTTTTCGGTACATAGGACAGTCTGAGCTGCCAGAGCAGATGTTCATAGAGATTTGTCCTGCTCCTGTTACGTTCAAAGGGTGAAACCGTCTCGTCCGTATCGCTGCCGAAGTAGCCGAGATCCCTGCCGTCGCTCTCTCGTTCCTCGAAATAGTTGTCGGCTGTAAACCCGAACATCTTCTCCAGGGGAGCCTCTATATCTTCAATGCGTGATGCCGTGTCTCCGTCACCGGCGGCAGGAGACATATCCGGACCATCGACGGTGTCGCGTTCGAGCCCCTCTTCAAGCATGGGGTTGTTCATCAGTTCCTGGTTTATATCCTGAGACAGTTCGATAAGGGGCAACTGGAGCAGCTTGATAGACTGCTGAAGTTGCGGTGTCAATATGAGTTTCTGTGTGAGTTTAAGTTCAAGTTTCAGTTCCTGAGCCATTACAGTGTGAACCCCTCTCCCAAATAGGTCTTTTTAACAAGCGGGTCGGAAACCAGTTCCGACGGTTCTCCGTGAGACAGAATGCGCCCATCACTTATTATATAGGCTCTGTCGGTAATGGAGAGTGTCTCCCTGACATTGTGATCGGTTATTATCAGTCCTATGCCTTTGTCTGTTAAATGTTTGAGTGTGTTTTTCAGTTCGCTGACAGCAAGTGGGTCGATTCCGGCAAAGGGTTCATCAAGCAGAATGAAAGATGGATCGACCGCGATGGCCCTTGCTATCTCCACCTTGCGTCTTTCCCCTCCGGACAGGTGGTGACCCAGGCTCTTGGCAATATGGGTAAGATTGAATTCTTCGAGAATAGTGTCAAGCCTCTCGCGCCTTTTTCCCTTGTCTCCGTTAAGCATCTCCAGAACGGCCATAATGTTTTCCTCAACCCTCAGCTTTCTGAATATGGAGGGCTCCTGCGGAAGGTATCCGATACCCATTCTTGCCCTCTTGTACATGGGCGTGCCGTTCAGTGCCTCTCCGTCAAGGCGGATTTCTCCTGCATCGGGCCTGATGAGTCCGAGTATCATATAGAAAGTCGTAGTCTTGCCGGCGCCGTTGGGCCCCAGGAGTCCAACAGCTTCACCGGACCGGATATGAAGCGCTATGTCGGCTACAACGGGTTTGCCGTTGTAGCTTTTTCTGAGTCCTGATACTTCGAGTAAATGCATTATTCAGAAATTTTGCTGTTTTTCAGATAGACCTTGCTTCCCTCTACAACCGCTCTGTCATCCTGAAGATAGAACGTGATCTGCTTTCCGGTTATTACGTTTTCACCCTCTACAGCTTTCGGGTGCCCGGTAAATATGATCTTCTTTTCATCCTCAAAATATACGGCCTCATCAGAAAAGAGTGCCCTGTTTTCCTTGTGCACTTTTACATTGCCGACGGCATGGATACGGTTTATCTTTTTCTCGGATTCATTGTAGTAAACCGTCATCCTGTCGGAATACATTTCTATATCGCCGGAGACGGCTTTGACGTCACCTTCAAAGACCGCTGTATGATTTTTATTATCTGCCGTCAGCGTCTTTGATGTAATGACTACCGGCTCTTTCCCTGTATCTGCCGCGATATGTTCTGATGCATGGCCGGACCATGGAACAGAAACAGATGCGACAAGGCTAATTATAATAAAATACCGCTTTAACATCGCTGTTGATCCTGACCCTTCTGGCGTCAACGTTTGCTGTCAGGCCTGAACCACTTATCCTGAAGCTGGGACCTGTAACGAGAACCGGATCGCCCGTGGTGATCATATTTTCATCGCTGCTCCAGTTGAGAGAATCCGTCCGGAACTCCGCATCTTTCATATGCATCGTAACCGTCCTGTTCAGAGTAATGTCACCCGCCTGAAGCTCATATATTCCGGAACCGCTCTTTATCCTGATATCCGGGTCGTTTCGTATTTCCACCCGTATCGATTCAAGATATACTTTTTTTTCACCGACAGGCATCGTAGCCCGGTCAGCCATGAGCTCCCATTTTATGTCCGCCCCTTTTCTGTGAGTGAGTTTGAGGTTTTCCATAGTTGAAATTTTATAGGAAGGAAGGATCTTCACGTCTTTTTCATCATAGAAGATTATGAAAAAAGCGGCTGCAACCAGCAGAACCGAGAGAAACCACACCGCTCTGTTTGTTTTCATACCATAGTCTATCACAGGTATACCTCCTTGTAAAGATACTGGCAAGAAAAATGCTATAACCGGGGAATCTGACTTCTCATACTTGACTTTAGTCACGATAAATGTTATCAATATACGTTTTATTCAGTTTTCAGAAGTAAAGCTTATTTAATACAACTATAAGAAAATTTACTCCTTTCCAAGGAAAATTCATTTATTAATCAAGGGGTAGAAGCGATGGCCAGAACGGCTACTTTTGACAGAGGGATTCATCCGCAGTACCACAAGGAGCTCACCGCAGGGAAGCCCGTTGAGCAGGCCAGGCTGCCTCAGCGAATCGTCGTGCCGCTGAGCCAGCATATAGGCGCGCCTGCGGAGGCCGGCGTGAATATAGGGGATGAGGTGCTCAGGGGACAGGCAATAGGCAAGACCACCAGCTTTGTTTCTTCTCCGGTTCACTCATCCATATCCGGGAAGGTGGTTGCTGTCTCCACATTCCCCAATCCTGTCGGCAGGCTGGTTCCTTCCATTGTAATTGAAAGCGACGGCCGGGACGCCGCAGTAGAGTTTCATGAGCATCCTGATTATGATTCCCTCAGTGTAGACGAGATCAGGGGATTGATCAGGGACGCCGGAATCGTAGGGCTTGGAGGCGCTGCATTCCCGACCAATGTCAAGCTATCGCCTCCAAAGGAAAAACCGATAGATACGGTCATAATAAACGGCGCCGAATGCGAGCCCTATCTTACGGCTGACCACCGCCTGATGGTCGAGAGGGCGGCTGACCTTGTACAGGGTCTGAAGATACTCATGAAGACGCTTGGCGTGACAGAGGGTTTCATCGGTATAGAGGAAAACAAGCCGGATGCAATAGAAAAGGTGACTGAAGCCGCCTCGGCCGTGCCCGGAGTGAGTGTGGTTCCACTGGAGATAAAATATCCGCAGGGCGCTGAGAAGATGCTCATCAAGGCGATCAGGGGCAGGGAGGTGCCCAGCAAAGGACTGCCTATGGATGTCGGTGTTGTGGTGCAGAACGTGGGTACGACAATTGCCGTGTTCGAGGCTGTACGGTACGGCAAGCCCCTCATCGAAAGGGTGGTAACGATCACGGGAGAGGGGATAAAGGAACCGAAGAATCTGCTCGTCAGAATAGGCACTCTTATGTCTGATGTTATAGAACAGTGCGGCGGCCTTGCCGAAGGGGCAGTAAAGGTTATATCCGGCGGGCCGATGATGGGGTTTGCACAGTGGACGCTCGATGTGCCGGTAATAAAGGGTACGTCGGGGATACTGGTGCTTTCGGTAGACGAATATGTCTCTTCCGATGACTATTCCGCATGCATTCGCTGTGGGAGCTGCATAGATGTATGTCCGATGGGCCTGAATCCCTCGATGCTGAGTATCCTGTCGGAAAAAGGTTTCTTCGAAGAGACAAAGGAATACAATATATTCGATTGTTTCGAGTGCGGATCGTGCGCATTTGTCTGTCCGGCAAAGAGGCCGATGGTGCAGTTCATGAGACTCGCAAAGTCTCAGGTGAAGCCATAAAAAATGAAAAATAAAAAATCAAAGATAAAAAATATGGGAATGTTCTTTTTAAATAATTTCCTTAATGTTGAAGTTTAATTTTTGATTTTTAATATGACTTATAAGAGGACTATGAATGGCAACTGAAGCTAAGGTTCATGAATTAGTAGTTTCCGTAAGCCCACATGTGAGAGGCAAAGAGACTGTGGGCCGGATCATGTGGACGGTAAATGCCGCCCTCCTGCCGGCGTTTGTCATGGCCGTATATTATTTCGGCCCGCGCGCGGCGTTTGTGACAGGATTATGCATACTTACGGCCGTGCTGTCCGAACACATATATCAGATCAGCTTGAAAAGGAAGAGCACCATATCGGACGGAAGCGCATTTCTTACAGGCCTTTTACTTGGACTGAACCTGCCCGCCTCCGTACCGTTTTATATCCCCATGGTTGGATCGTTTATGGCGATCGTAATAACGAAGCTGCTGTTCGGCGGCCTTGGATACAATATATTCAATCCCGCCCTTATAGGACGCGCCTTTCTGCTGATCTCATGGCCCAAGGCGATGACCTCGTGGTATGAACCGACGGCGGCATTTGTTGCGATGGACGCAAAGACCACCGCTACCCCTCTCGGCCTTCTGAAAGAGGAAGGTATTAGGCATCTGATAGAGGTGTTCGGCAGCAAAATCGAACTGTACAAGAGCCTGCTTATGGGAAGTACGGCAGGTTCCCTGGGTGAGACATCGGTCATAGCCCTTCTCCTGGGAGCGGCATTGCTAATGTACAGGGGATATATCACGTGGCACATTCCTTTTTCATATCTTGCAACTGTAGGTTTGCTTGCATGGGTGTTCGGAGGAGATGCGGGGCTTTTTACAGGTGATCCGGTAATTCACCTTTTCAGCGGCGGACTCATTCTGGGGGCCTTCTTCATGGCTACCGATTATGTGACCTGCCCGTCGATCAGAAAGGGTCAGATTATATTTGGAATAGGCTGCGGCGCCATAACTATGCTCATACGACTGAAAGGCGGATTTCCAGAAGGTGTCATGTTTGCCATATTGCTGATGAACTGCTTTGCGCCCCTGATTGACAGAAATGTCAAGTCAAAATTATTCGGCGCGGTAAAGGAGAAGAAGAAATGACCGCACTGGATATGCTGAAGATAACCTTCAATCTAGTTGTTATATATCTCATTGGCGGCCTCATAATGGCATTTGTCTATGCAAAGACGTCACCGATCATGTATATCAAGGCCAAGGAGGAAAAGGAGGCGGCCCTGAAGACGATGATGCCTGATGCTGACACGATAGTGAAGATCGGCGACTGGGAACCGCATGAAAAGCATGCGGAATACTATGCTGCCCGCTCCTGCGGCGAGATAAAGATAAAGACCGTAAAGGATGAGAAGACGGGGGCTGTGAGGGAAGAGAAAGAGTGTATCAATCCACAGGATATCGGTTATATAGTGGAGGGATACGGCAAGGGGTATTCCAGCTATATCAATCTCCTGGTCTCGGTGGACAGGGAGTTCAGGGTCAGGAAGATAAAGGTGTTGCATCATGCCGAGACACCGGGACTCGGTGACGAGATCGAGAAGGAATACTTCCAGAAACAGTTTGAAGGCAAGACAGTGGACAACCTTGTTGTCATCAAGGGAGAGACTGCCGACAAGATACAGGCCATAACTGGCGCCACGATCTCGAGCCGTGCCGTAACCGAAGACGGCGTAAGAAAGGGTGTTGAGATACTGAAAAAGAAACTGAGCGGAGAGGTAAGCGGATGAGCCTTAAACCGAAGAGTAATCTGGAACTTATAAAAAACGGGATATTTGGAGAAAACACTATCTTCAGGATGGCGATCAGTCTGTGCCCTTCTATTGCCGTTACCAACAGCATGAAAAACGGGGTGGCGCTTGGGGTCTCTGTAGTGTTCGTGCAGACGATGGTTAATGTGACCGTCTCTGCTATCAGGAAATTCATTCACCCCAAGATAAGGATCCCCATATTCATGCTCGTTATCGCCGGTTATGTTACGATAATTGATATGCTGATGGCTACATACGCAAGGGCCATTTATAAGGAAATAGGGCTTTATATCCAGATCATTGTTGCATTTGCGTCCATATTTGCGCGGGCTGAGGTCTTTGCAAGCAAGAACAAGCTCGTTCCGTCCTTCATGGACGGATTCGGCATGGGAGTGGGCTTTCTCATGGCCATGATTATAATAAGCTTCTTCAGAGAACTGCTTGGGAAGGGAGAGCTCTGGGGTCTTACGATCATATCCGGCAAGCCGCTTCTGATCATGATACTACCAGCAGGTGGCTTTCTTGCTGTCGGCCTTCTTATGGGCTTTTTCAACTGGATCGACATCAGGTTCTTCGGCGGTAAGGGCGCCTCGGGGGCCGGCTGATCTCATGGAGGTGTTAAATGGAATTTGCTAAACTGTTTGAACTCGTTATAGCCGCTTCTCTGATAAATAACTTCGTCTTTACGAGATTTTTGGGTCTCTGCATCTTCTTCGGCGTTTCGAGAAAGATGGAGACCGCGGTAGGTATGAGCATCACGTTCACGGCGGTCATGGTCGTAAGTGCGGCCCTGAGCTGGGTGGTTTACAAGCAGATCATGATCCCTCTGGACATAACGTTTCTGAAAATAATAATCTTCATAGGGATCGTAGCCGCGTTCGTTCAGTCTGCTGACACGATAATGAAAAAGGTGAGCCCCACTTTATATTACAAGCTCGGTGTGTATCTGGCGCTTATTACCACTAACTGTATCATCCTCGCGGTCCCCCTAATTAATGCAGGTGAAGGATACACTTTTTTCGAGAGCATAGCCTTTGGGCTTGGCTCCGGACTTGGATTCGCGCTTGCCCTGATACTGATGGCGAGCATTCGTGAAAAGCTCGAACTGGCGGATGTCCCGGTGCCGTTCAGGGGGCTTCCAATCTCTTTTATAATCGCAGGACTCATTGCACTGGCGTTTACGGGATTTTCAGGATTGATAACACTATAGATTAGAAATTAAAAATTAAAGATAGGAAATAAGGAAACAATTTATTTAGATAAGTAAAACCCGGTTCCGAAATTCCGATTTTTTTTACGAAGAAGGTGAAATATGTTTGATTTCAATATCACTAAAATCCTTGCAGACCTGGTTCAGTTCATAAGCATTTTCGATATCAACCATATCCCGCTGCCTCTGATCGGGGTAGGAGGAGGCGTCGAGGCAAGGGAGTCTGTCGACCTCATTCAGACGCTTGAGTTTGTCGCGGTTTTCCTGCTCGGCATAGGCGCCATTTTCGGGCTTGGCCTTGCGTTTGCTGCGAAGAAGTTTGCTGTGAAGGAGGACCCGAGGGTCGATCAGGTATCGGATGTGCTGGCCCATGCACACTGCGGTGCCTGTGGTTATGCAGGATGCCGTCAGTATGCCGAAGCGGTTGTGCTGAATGAAGATGTCGCTCCTAATCTGTGTACGCCCGGAGGGACAGCAACGGCTGAGGCGGTAGCCAGAATTACGGGCAAGATGATGGAGCAGATGGAGCCCAGGATCGCCCGGGTTATGTGTCAGGGCGGCTGTTCAAAATCCCAAAGGCGGTTCAGGTATGAAGGCGTGAAGGACTGCCGGGCGGCAATCCTTGCAAGCGGCGGAGACAAGGCCTGCATATACGGCTGCCTCGGTTACGGATCGTGCGCTCGTGCATGCCCCTTTGGCGCGATTACTATGAGTGAAGAGAATCTGCCTGTTATTGACCGCGCCAAATGCACTGCATGCGGAGTTTGCGCCCAGACATGTCCGGTCAATGTGATAGAGATACTTCCCATGGCTAAAGAGGTCCTCGTCAGCTGTCATTCAAAGGACAGGGGGCCCGACACCAAAAAGAACTGCCAGATTGGCTGCATTGCATGCGGCCTGTGCGTCAAGGTTTGCCCTTACAATGCTCCGAAAGTGGAGAACTATCTTTCCAGAATCGACCTCGACAAATGCAAAGTCTGCGGGCTTTGCGTCAGAAAGTGCCCGACCAATGCGATCATCGATTACTTGCCGGTAAGGCCCAAGGCCACAGTCACCGAAAAGTGCATTGGCTGTCACGCATGCGCCAAGGTTTGTCCGGTGAATGCCGCCTCCGGCAAGCTGAAGAAGCAGCATGTAATCGATCAGGAAAAATGCATCGGATGCGGCATATGCGCCTCCAAATGCCCTGTCGTTGCCATAACCGGGACATTCAACTATTCAGAAGTGCTGAAGGCTTACGAAGAGAAGAAGGCGGCCAGGGAAAAGGCCAAAAAGGAGCGCGAACAGGCCGCCACATCCTGATCATCGCACTTGCCCCCTTACTCTCACATTCGCTCCCCCATGGAATTTATGATAAAAAGATCTTAAAAAATTTTTAGGATCTTTATGCAGCCCGGCGGTGCCACCTTTGTTAGAAGAAGCGATGAAGATGACTCAGATTAGAAATCCTGAAGATATTTATCCCTGCTGAAAGCAGTTTGTTGGAAAAGGGATTGATTTTTAGCGTATCGAAACGAGCCCGCAAATTCTCTGGAATAGCCATCATGAATAAGTCCTCTATTTCTGTATATCATTACAAGATGTATGATTGTCAGATAAAAAGGTATAAAGAATCGAAAAAAATCTTGTCAATGTAAAGATTTTCATTTATTATATTGATGTTTCCGGAGATATACAGAAACTACATAATAACTTGTTGTCGAGGACGCTTCGCGCCCTCGACAATGGTGCGGATGAGGAGCACGCATGCTTGTTCGGCGCGAAGCGCCTCACAACCATGCGGATTGAACAGACGCCCTTCGGGCGCTCCTCATCCGCACCATTATGTGTAAAGATCAATAATAACGCTTGACATTATTAACGAGATGCGATATTATCATAATTAATGATAAAAAGCTTTGCTTGCAAAGAGACAGAAAAAATATTTAATCGTCAAATATCACGTAAGCTCCCACGAGATATACAGAAAATTGCACGTCGAAAACTTGAGATAATAGAAGGTGCAGAGGTCCTTCAAGATTTACGAATACCACCAAATAATCGACTTGAGAAACTATCAAAAGATAGAAAGGGACAATACAGTATTCGCATTAATGATCAATGGCGTATTTGTTTTGAATGGCGTGGAGGGGATGCTTATGGTGTTGAAATAGTAGATTATCATTAGGAGGCAACGATGACAAAAAGAACATTAGAACCGATTCATCCAGGAGAAATTCTGATGGAGGAATTTCTTAAACCCATGGGTATAAGTCAGTACAGGTTGGCTAAGGATATTAATGTGCCTGCTCGCCGAATAAATGAAATTGTTCAGGGGAAACGTTCTATAACTACAGATACTGCTCTCAGATTATCACGATATTTTGGTC
>CAZZGC010000045.1:3890-17243 GCA_964653915.1 uncultured Thermodesulfovibrio sp. | reverse complement strand
ATATGAAGGGTTCTGCCGTCGGAGGAACAGATGCCCGCTCCCTCCTGCCCTCTGTGCTGAAGGGCATGAAGACCGAGATACGTTAGATTTGCGGCTTCAGGATGACCAAATACCCCGAACACGCCGCATTCTTCATGAAACTTGTCTGCTGCGAATGATAAATACTGGCTGGAAAATATATGGTGATTGCGGATCAACTTCCCGAAATTATTCACTGATATTCCTGATACATCCCTTCATGGATACGCGATTAGTATAACATTTTTCTGTGGTTAAAAAAGATGTACTCAATAGTCAGGAGAAACAGTTACTTGCCTTTCCCCTGCTTACTGTTTACTGCTTACTTCCTACTGACTACTCGTTTTCTTCACACCATCGCCTCGCATTCTGAAACATCTTCAACCACGGCGACGCCCCGAGATTTTTCTTCCACTCTTCAGACATCCAGGGCCATTGCCATTTAAGAAATGTCCTTTCCGGATGAGGCATTATCGCGAGGTGTCGACCCTCAGGAGAACAAAGGGCGGCGATTCCGGCCTCCGACCCGTTCGGATTGAACGGGTACAGGTTAGTCACTTCTCCACCATCATCAACATAGCGCACCGGGGCCAGCCTTTCCTTTTCGACTTCATCGAGAATCCCCGCATCAGGGAAATAAGCCCTGCCTTCACCATGGGCCACCCAGACGCCAAGTACCGAACCTTCCATACCATTAAGCATTATGGAAGGACTTTCGAATATTTTGACTGTTGAAAAACGTGACTCGAATCTGCCGGAGATATTATGAATAAATCTCGGCTGAATTTTATCATCATTACCAGGAAATGGTACCCAGCCCAGCAGAGCCATGAGCTGACATCCATTGCATACGCCCAGGCTGAAAGTATCGCGCCTGTTGTAAAACCTCGTGAATTCATCCCACAGCCTGTCATTGAATCTGATGACTCCGGCCCACCCCTTTGCCGAGTCAAGCACATCGGCGTAACTGAAACCGCCTACAAATGCCATCCCCCGAAACATATCCAGGCTGATGCTGCCGGCAAGAAGGTCTGTCATGGTGACATCCCAAGGTTCGAAACCGGCCATGAAGAACGCAGATGCCATTTCACGATCGCTGTTGCTTCCTTCCTCACGAATAATCGCGACCTTAGGCCTGTCGATATTTCCGGCACTGTTTTTTACGGCGGTGTCAGGATCAAATGTGACAGCGTATGCAGGCCCTTTGCGATCATATATCGCCTTTTTCTCCTGTTCCGCACAATCAGGATCAGCCTGCAGCCTTTCTATCTGATATGAAGTTTCCTCCCAGATATCGCGCAGTACCCGCATGTCTTCGTCCAGAACAGCATGGGTATCCGGGCTATCCGGTTCACGGAAACCTATTTTTATTCTTTTTTCCCGTAATGAGTTCCCTATAATTTGATGGGGAATCTCGTTGCTATCAAGAATATCGCTAATTGCGCTCTCATGTTCAGGCAGATACTCCATGACAAGGCCAAGCTCTTCGGCAAATAGAACCCTCATTATCTCTTCGACAGTCTCTTGATTCCCGACTTTTAACTCTATCTCCAGTCCGCAGTCGCCCGAAAAGGCCATCTCCAGCAGCGTGACTATGAGACCTCCGTCGCTTCGATCATGGCCGGAAAGAACCAAGCCCCGGTCTATAAACGTCTGGATAACATTGAATGCCCTTTTCAGCAGTTCGGGGTCTTCAAGGTCAGGCGATTCATCGCCGATCTGATTGAACACATGTGCAAGTGCGCTGCCACCGAGCCTGTTCCGGGCGCCTCCCAGGTCTATATAAAGCAGCCTGCTTTCACCAGGCCTCTTCAAATCGGGGGTAATGACCTTTGTGATATCAGGGCAGGTGGCATAAGCGGATATGACCAGCGTCCCCGGCGACTTGACAATCTCAACCGTCTGCGCTCTGTTGTCTGTGTTCTGTGTTCTGACCTGTGCGGCCATCGACAGACTGTCCTTGCCGCCGTCAATGGCTATCCCAAGCCGGGTCATAACGTCGCTGAGGGCAACGGCGGCGTCATAGAGTTTCGCCCCTTCTCCAGGCAACTTCGCAGCCCACATCCAGTTACCTGAACACTTTATGTCTTCAAGGGCACTAACCCGCGCCCATACCATGTTCGTAAGCGCCTCCCCAACGCAGAGGCGGGCCATTGCCGATGGATCGAGCAGTGTCTTCAGCGGCTGCTCGCCTATGGATATGGCTGTACCGGTCAGCCCGAAGTGGCTCTGTGCCACCACAGCAACATCGGCAACTGTCAAATGCAGAGGGCCACAGCACTGCTGTCTGGCTATCAATCCGGTAACACTGCGGTCAACCTTGTTGGTAAGAAATCTCTTTGAACCTACGGAGACGAGTCTCAGTACCCTTTGCAGGACATCATTTACTGCAACATCATCCGGAAGCGCCAATGGCCGGACGTCAGGTCTGCTCCGATCAAGCCTGAATATCTTCTGCGGCATATCACCCAGAATCTTTTCCAGTTCAAGGTCTTCAGGCATACTCCCATCATGTTCATCATATAAAACAATCCGGCCATCACCCGTAATCGTCCCTACTACGGCATGAGGAACCTTTTCCCTCCTGCAAAGAGATTCAAACATCCCTATATCTTCGTTCCTTATAAGCAGAGCGTTGTTTTCCTGGTATTCCGCTCCCCAGATCTCGAGCACCGAAAGGGTGCTGTCGCCGACGTTCACCCTTCTTATCTCTATCTTTGCGCCGGCAGGATATATTAGTTCCTTCAAAACATTACAATTCCCCCCCGCTCCCTGGTCGTGAATGCTCACGATAGGATTTGCATCACCCATCTCGATGCATGCACGAAGCACCCGGTTCAACTTCTGCTCCATCTCGGCATCGCCACGCTGGACAGCGTTGAAGTCCAGTTCCTCGACATTCTCCCCCTGTATCATGCTTGAGGCCGCACCTCCTCCGATGCCGATCCTGTAGGCAGGGCCGCCGATCTTCACGACAAGCATACCCTTTTCAGGGGCTCCTTTTTCGGTATGACGGGCATCCATCTGCCCTACTCCACCTGTAAACATAATCGGTTTTATCCACTCGTAGCGCTCTCCATTGGGCAGCCTCAACCCGAATGACCTCGTGAATCCCTGAATCAGGGGCTCACCGAACTTATTTCCGTAGTCGGATGCACCGTTACTCGCCTGAATCTCGATCTCAAGCGGAGATGCTAGGTTGGGCGGATACTCAAAGGCTGCCTCTTCCCAGGGGAGATCGTATCCGGGAATCCTGAGATTGCCGACACAATATGCCGCGGTACCCGCGATAACGAGACCGCCCCTGCCGGTTGCCTCTACATCTCTTATCCTGCCGCCGGTGCCTGTCTCGGCTCCGGGGAAGGGCGCAACGCCGCTGGGGAAGTTATGGGTTTCAGCGGTAAATATAGGATGATACAGGATCTCTGACTCCCGGAATCTTGATGCATTCGGAGTCTTCTCCGGAATTATTGTCCTGCAGCGGTAACCACGAATTGCGCTCGAATTGTCTTTGAAAGCGATTATGCTATTTGACGGATTATTCTCAAGAGGACGCTTGATGAGATCAATAAGCGTAGCATCGGCCTCTTCCCCGTCTATCAGGAGACGGCCCTTGAAAAACCAGTGCCTCGAATGCTCACTGTTGGACTGACTCAGATCAAAGCACTCTACATTTGTCGGGTTTCTGCCAATATCATTGACAAACAGATTGTAATAGTAATCTATATCCCACTCATCGAACCCCAGCCCCATCTCTCTGTTAATCTTTTCGAGGGCTGCCTTTCCTTCTTCGATAAGCTTCACTTCGAACACAGGAGCAGGGCTGAATCCCGGTTCAAAAGATCTGATCGGTTCCGGATAAGTGCACTCTGTCATCCGGTCAAAAAAAAGCGCCCCATGCCGGCTGATCAAGGAGGGAATAAACGCTTCCCCGGAGCTTGTAAATATATCTTTATCCAGGATAAATCTGTACCTGCGTGACCTTTCGACACGTTCAATGCCGGTGAGCCCGCAGGAGTGACAGACCGAGACAGCATTGGTCGACCAGGCGGTGGTAAAGTTCATCCTTGGTCCTACTTCCAGTACCGAATAATTTTCATCTGTATCCGCCGTATCGAAAAAACTGTGGTTTGAAAAGTTCTGCGGTTCAAACGTCTCGGCAAGCAGCCATTTCAGTACATTCATTTCATTATCTGTCAGACCTGCAGAAACCTGGACATTGAAACAGAATTCTGTAGACAATTCACGTACAGGCAGCCTGCTTGCGAGCAGGTGATCAAGCAGTCTCTCCTCCTGCTGGCGGGTCAAGGCCGGGCGGCGGTAAAAATGTATTATGCTCATGAAAAAGTCTCCATGGTTGTGTTCAGGGCAGATGGTATTTTAGCATTTTGAATTTTTTTTTAGGCTAAAGCAGGCAGTCTCATCTTCCGATATGAAACATAGAGAATTTACCATGTACCGGAGCTGAAAATGTATAACTACATGATCTTCAACATCGCCGACAAAAAGCTGCACAGAGACTTTCTTGCATATCACAAGCAGTGCGATGAAGATGACTATTATGTCGTATCCATGGACGAACCGGAACTCCTGAAGTACCTCGAAGAGTTTCTTGACAGGAGAAGAAACTGACCGGTTCCTCCCTCACCCTGTCACCTCCTTAACAGCCTCTGCGGTTATCCGCAAGAGGCTTTTTAATTCCTGGCGGGAAATGCTCAGGTGCGGCATAAGTACCACAACATTGCCAAGCGGTCTGATGACAAGTCCCTTTTCACGTGCCCTCTCACATACCTTCCAGCCTGTCCGCTCCCCGAGGGAATAAGGCTCCCCTGTTTTCTTATCACGTACCAGCTCTATGCCCACCATGAACCCTCTTTGTCTTATCTCACCGACATGAGAAAATGCAGAAATATCCTGAAGTCCCCTGGACAGGAGCGAAATCTTCCCCTGCATCTTCTGAAGCGTCCTGTCCTTCTTAAAGATATCCAGACTTGCCAGGGCAGCGGCACAGCCAAGTTGATTGCCCGTGTAAGAGTGCCCGTGAAAGAAAGTCTTCAGATCTTCATATTTCCCCAGGAAAGCCCTGAATATCTTTTCAGTTGTGACCGTTGCCGCAAGGGGCAGATATCCGCCTGTCAATCCCTTGGCAAGACATAGTATGTCAGGAGAGACATTTTCGTGCTCGCACGCAAACATCCTGCCTGTCCTTCCAAAGCCTGTCGCTACTTCATCGATAATCATGAGAAGATCGTATTTCCTGCATATTTTTCTGACGTTCTTTAAATACCCCGGCGGCTGAGTGATCATGCCCGCAGCCCCCTGAACAAGGGGCTCAAGTATCACGGCCGCTATTTCATCATGCTTTTCTGCAGCGATCCGCTCAAGCTCATAAAGACAGGCAAGCTTACACGAAGGATAATTCAGATTGAGCTCGCATCTGTAACAATACGGGGCCGGCGCCCTGAAGGCATTAAATAGAAGCGGCGAAAAAATTTCATGAAACAGCTCTATCCCTCCTACGCTGACCGACCCGACCGTATCGCCGTGATAGGCATTATTCAGCGAGAGGAATGCCTGCTTCTTCTTTCTTCCTTTCAACTGCCAGTACTGAAAGGCCATCTTCAGCGCGACTTCTACAGCGGTCGAACCATTGTCCGAATAAAAAACGCGGTTCAGCCCTTTCGGCGTTATTCCTATCAGTTTTCCGGCAAGCTCTGCTGCCGGGGGATGGGTCAGCCCCAGCATAGTAGAATGGCTGATTTTTCCCATCTGCTGCATGATCGCATCGCAGATTTCCTTCCTGCCGTGCCCATGAACAGTCACCCACAAAGAAGAGACCCCATCAAGGTACCATCTGCCCATGATATCCTTAAGATAGGCACCCTTTCCTTCTGTAATGATAAGGGGCTCTTCCTGCATCCAGTCCTTCATTTGAGTGAATGGATGCCAGATGTGTTCCCTGTCCAGCTTCGCGATACGTTTCCTGATTGAATTGATGCGCATGGATTTACTTGAAATTATACGAAAAATCATAATGCTGCTGCAAAATTATCTCATGCCGTCAGGGTTTACAAGGTAAAACAACGAGAGTTATAATCTGATAGATGAAACGTATTCAAATAATTCTGGCGGTTATTCTTGCCCTTCTCATAGGATACTCGGCAGGTTCACGTCTCGATTTCTTCAGGGCGTCCGCATCGGTCAAGCCTTATATTTACAATATAGAATTACCGGAATCTATCACGGGAAAGGGGCCGGCCTTCTCCGATGTTGTCAAGGTCATAAGCCCGGCAGTCGTAAATATCTCCACGACAAAAACGATCAGGAAAAAAGAGGGCTCGCCGTTTTCGCAACTTTTTAATTCGCCTCTTGAAGAACTGTTTGAGCCGTTCAGCCGCCAGAAGCAGTGGAAGGAACAGAGCCTCGGTTCAGGTGTGGTAGTATCTTCTGATGGTTATATTATAACCAACAATCATGTAGTGGAAAAGGCCGATGAAATCAGGGTGAAACTGCTTGACCAGCGAGACTTTAACGGCAAGGTGGTGGGTTCAGACCCCAAAACCGACCTTGCCGTAATAAAAATAGCAGCCGACGATCTTCCGGCCATTAAATGGGGGAACTCGGACAATCTGCAGGTAGGTGAGTTTGTGCTCGCCTTTGGCAATCCATACAGCTTCGGTCATACAGTCACTATGGGCATAGTCAGTGCGGTAGGAAGGGCCAATGTAGGAATCGCAGACTATGAAGATTTCATTCAGACCGATGCCGCGATCAATCCCGGCAACTCCGGCGGCCCCCTGGTAAATATTAAAGGGGAGTTGATAGGAATAAACACAGCTATCTTTTCCAGAACCGGTGGATATCAGGGGATCGGGTTTGCCGTCCCGAGCAATATGGCAAAATCCGTAATGACACAGTTGATAGAAAAAGGGAAAGTAACACGCGGCTGGTTAGGCGTCACTATTCAGAATTTCACTCCGGAACTTGCGAAAGAGTTCGGTCTGAAAAAAGCGAAAGGCGCTCTCGTTACCGAAATCCATGACAGGAGCCCTGCGGCAAACGCCGGCCTGAAACGCGGCGACGTTATCCTGGAGCTGAACGGTAAAGAGATCAGGAATGTTGAGTCCATGAGAAATATGGTTGCACAGAGCAAGGTAGGCAGCAGAATCAGGATGAGAGTTCTCAGGGATGGCAAGACAATAACTCTTGCCGCCAGGATCGCTGAACTGCCCTCCAGGACTGACGAGGCAAGCGCATCTGACAGCAATCAGGACCTGTCGGAAGAGGAAAACTCCTTTGCCGGTTTCAGTGTAATGAATCTCACCCGCAATATAGCGAAGCAGCTTGACCTGCCGAAAGATGAAAAAGGCGTTGTTATTGTAAGGGTCGAGCCATACAGCGCTGCCGGGGATGCCGGTCTTAAGAAGGGAGATGTCATTCAGGAAATCAACAAGAAAAAGATAGATGATACAGATGATTTTAACAGGGTCAAAAGAACTCTCGGAGAGAGGGATACTCTATTACTTTTCATAAACAGAGGCGGCAGCAAATTTTTTATAACTCTTAAACCGTATTCATAAGCAAAGGATAATATCATGATCTACCGGATAATATTTTTCTTAATCTTCGTCGCCGGGGGATTTATTCTCGGCTTCAGAGAAGGCTACAGATATGAAGGTCTCCTCTGGGGCGCAGGAACCGGCATCATCGCCCTGATTATCGAGTATGTGCTGACAATGATCGGTTTCGGAACGGTTGTGGGCGGGCTCCTGGGCCTCTCCGTAGGCCTGCTTTTCGCCAAACTGATCTACTTTCCGCTCAAGACCATTTTCACAAGTATGGATGGCACCTATATTAGTCTTATCTTCAATACCCTGTTTGGATACAGCGGACTGCTGCTTGGTCTGAGGGCTGGCAAGGACTTCACTCTGGCCAATATCGTAAAGGCTTTCAAAAGCAGGGCTGAAGAGTCCTATCTTAAAATCATAGATACAAGTGTAATCATAGACGGCAGGATAGTCGATGTATGCGAGGCCGGCTTTATAGAAGGCACTTTTATAATTCCCCAGTTCATTCTTCATGAGCTGCAGCATATAGCTGATTCATCTGACGCTTTGCGTCGCGCCCGCGGCCGCCGGGGTCTCGATATACTGCACAAGATACAGAAGCTGTCAAATATTACCGTCAAGATTGTGGATGAAGATTTGCCAAAAATAAAGGAAGTCGATGCAAAGCTCGTGGCCCTTGCCCGTCTTCATGGCGCCAAGATAATCACTAACGACTTCAATCTGAACAAAGTAGCTGAGTTGCAGGGGGTGACCGTCCTGAACCTGAACGAGCTTGCGAATGCCCTGAAACCTGTTGTTCTGCCAGGGGAGAAGATGAACATCTTTATTGTCCGGGAAGGCAAGGAAATGAATCAGGGGGTCGGTTATCTGGACGACGGAACAATGGTCGTTGTAGACAATGCCCGCAAGACGATCAACAGGCAGGTTGATGTCATCGTTACCAGCGTGCTGCAGACAACGGCCGGCAGAATGATATTCGCCAAGCTGAGGGAGGAAGCCGACAGAGAAGAGCTCAAAATGGCACGCCACTGATGTCAGGTAAGATAACAGCCATAGTGCCGGCCGCAGGTATAGGCAAACGGTTTGACGATTCCAGAAAAAAATCTTTCTTCCCGATAAACGGAAAACCCTTGCTTGCCCACACACTGAGTCGCCTGGAAAAAGAATCCCTGTTGAGGGATATAGTTCTCGTTGTTAATGAAGAATTCCTGCGGGAAGCCTCTGAAATTGCAGAAGGCGCCGGGTTGGCCGGAAAATGCCGGATAATAAAAGGTGGAAGGGAGCGCCAGGACTCGGTCTTTAATGCGCTCAAATATTTAGAAGATAATATAAACAACGTTGATGATGATTCATATATCATAGTTCATGACGGAGCTCGCCCCTATATCCCGGATGGCCTCATAAACAGACTTGTCGCGGCCCTGCAAGACGCTGACGGCGCTGTACCGGGGATATCTGCCCGCGATACAATGAAGACAGTTGATGATCAGGGTTACGTTGAATCAACTCTGGAGAGGAACAGGATACGGGCGGTACAGACCCCCCAGATATTCAGGTATGCTGTAATACAGCATGCATATAAAGAAGCCTATCGTAATGGTTACACAGGGACTGATGATGCCGCGCTCGTCGAGCGTTGTGGCGGAAAAATCAGGATTATAGAGGGAAATCCATTTAATATAAAAATAACGACCAAGGAAGACGCGGCCATGATTCAGTACATTTTAAAGAGAGAGACAGAGGCATGAGGGTCGGAATAGGTTACGATTCACACAGGCTGGATAGTGACAGAAAGTTGGTTATTGGCGGAGTAGAAATTCCGTTCGAAAAGGGGCTCACCGGTCACTCCGACGCAGATGTCCTTTGCCATGCGATTATAGATGCCCTATTAGGTGCACTCGGAGATGGAGATATAGGCACTCACTTTCCGGATAGCGATCCAAAATGGAAAGATTATCCGAGCATCAAAATGCTGGCCGCTGTAGCAGACCGCGTTAATGACCGTGGTTTTGAGATAGCCTGGATAGACTCTATCATCCATGCCGAGCAGCCTAAAATGAAACCTTATATCGAAAGGATTAGAGACGCTCTTTCAACGGCTGGGATCCGGCGTGACCGGATAAATATCAAGGCAAAAACCGGCGAAGGCATGGGGGGAATCGGTCGTGGAGAAGGAATGGCGGCACAGGCCATCTGTCTCCTCAGGGCCTTATAATTATCTCCTATATTACTGTATAATAACATTCACAACATATTCATAATTGCCGGATATACTATGTTGACCTGAATGTTGCAAAAGCATTAGTAGAGACCGCACGTAAAATCTTTTGATGCGATGGATTATCGGAAAACCTTTTCCGGCCGGTCTCTACTACTGCATAGTATAGTTTTTATGCCACTGTTAAAAAAGTCTATAGACAGGGGGTTATAACCTGATGAAACAGAAAGCAGTTGTGCTGATATTGATTATTGTCGTTGCGCTGGCCGCACTGTTTCTTATTCCGGAAACAAAGAAATATGAAGAAGTAGCTTCCGTGGGGCAGCCTGCTCCGGCATTTGAATACAAAGACACCGAGGGAAGAATATGGCGGCTCGCCGATCTGAGGGGCAAAACGGTATTTCTGAATTTCTGGGCGACATGGTGTACGACTTGTGAGACCGAAATCCCTCACAAGGAGGCTCTTAAGGAAAAAATGCAGGGTAAGCCCCTTCAGATGCTCGGTATACTGTTCAGAGACGATCCGGCAAATCTTCCGGAGTATAAGAAAACGCACAAGGTCACCATCCCTACATTGATCAGTCCGGGCAACGAGGCAGCCAAATTATACGGAATTACCGGTGTGCCGGAGACATTCATTATTGACAAGAACGGCGTAGTCCGTGAAAAGATAGTGGGGCCCCGTGATTGGGAAAACGACGACATCGTCGCTATGATCGAAAAGTATCTCTGATCAATGAAAAATGATCTGAGAAAGATTGCTTCAGACAACGGGGTCACCGCGTTCGGATGTGCCGCTGTCGATGATCTGCGAGAACACTTTCATGCACTGCCGCTCGATCAGACAGAGGGTCTGTCATACGGGATAACGATAGGGGCCCGTGTATCTGCGGCCGTCCTGCGGGGATGCATTACCGGACCGACCCGCCACTATCTCCACAACTACAGGATGGTCAACTGGCTGCTTGATCAGACTGCCGTAAAAATCACAGCCGCCATCCAGAATGCCGGCTATAACGCGATGCCTGTTCCGGCAAGCCAGATCGTGGACTGGGATGAACAAACCGCTCACCTGTCCCACAAGATGATCGCTCTGCGCGCAGGCATCGGCTGGATCGGCAGGAACAATCTCCTTGTCCATCCTGAGTACGGTTCGAAGATAAGGCTCGCTACCATACTGACCGATATGCCCCTTGAGCCGGATCAGCCGGTAGAGCGGGACTGCAGGGAATGCAGGAAATGCATCGAGATCTGCCCTGTAAATGCGATAAAAGATTCACACAATGACTGGAACAAGCCCGCCTGTCTTGAGAAGCTCAAATATTTCGCAAAGGCTCATAATGTAGGACAATATATCTGCGGCTTATGCGTGAAGGTCTGTAATCCGTACTGAATTATAACCCTTCAACCATCAGCTCCATTACCTCTCCCGCGTCTTCCCTGAACAGCACATTCGCCAGATTGTCCGTTGGTGTTGGTGTGCGGTTGATATAAATCAGCTTTGCACCCGTGCGGTGGGCCTCCCTGGGGATAGAGGCAGCCGGTTCAACCTGCAGGGAAGAACCGATCATGATGAGCAGATCGGATTTTCTCGTATGATCAAAGGCCCTTATCATCTCCTGCTCAGGCATGGGCTGACCGAACGAAACGGTCGCCGGCTTTACAAAGCCACCGCATTGATCACAAGAGGGATCGAGATTGCCAGTCTCCAGCACCTTCTGTATATCCGCTATCGGCCATGTCCTGCCGCACTCCAGACAGACCGCCTTTCTGTTTGTGCCGTGCAGCTCAATTACATTCTTACTTCCCGCATCCTGATGGAGCCCGTCGATGTTCTGTGTAATCACGCACTGCAGCCTGCCGAGACTTTCAAGCCGGGCAAGCGCCCTGTGCGCACTGTTGGGAGTTGCATCTTTCATCTCGTTGAAGAGTTCCTTTTTCATCTTCCAGTATTCGACCCGCGCCTCGTGACTTGAGATGAACTCATGATAGGTAACGATCCTGTATCGGTCCCACACCCCGCCCTTGCTCCTGAAGTCCGATATGCCTGACTCCGTGGATATACCCGCCCCTGTAAAGGCTATGGCATAGCGGGACTGCTCAAGCATCCTGGCTGCCCCTCTTATCCGTTCTTCAAAGGAATTCATAAGGTATAAATTACAACAATATATTTGGCATTCTCAATTGACAACTGCTAAATTAATTTATGGGCAAAATCTCGGCACCACATCCTGTGAAGCTGTTTGTCGGAATGCTCTCCGGAGATACCGGTCTCTTCGATAAACTATCTGTGCGGCTTCAAGCCATATTTGGTCCCGTAGATCTCGAAGGCCCTGTCTGGTCATGGGAGCATACCGCCTACTATGAAAAAGAGATGGGCCCGGAACTCAAAAGAAAATTCATCTTCTTTCAGAAGCTGATCGATCCCGGAGACATAGCAGACATCAAGCTCAGAACAAATGAACTGGAGCAGCAGTTTCTGAATCAACAGGGGGGACGCAAAATCAATCTCGACCCCGGCTATTTAGATGCCTCAAAACTCGTGCTCGTCACAACGAAAAACTATTCCCACCGCATATATCTGCGTGACGGCATATACGGAGAAGTAACCCTGATTTTCCGGAATGGTGAGTTTCAGCCCCTGCCCTACACATACCGCGAC
This sequence comes from uncultured Thermodesulfovibrio sp., assembly GCA_964653915.1. Classification (GTDB taxonomy): domain Bacteria; phylum Nitrospirota; class Thermodesulfovibrionia; order UBA6902; family UBA6902; genus CAZZGC01. Next base: position 4,777 of record CAZZGC010000045.1, on the reverse strand, counting down.
TATGCCTCACAGGAGTACCGGGAGCTTTTCGGTCTTGCCAGGGCTCATGTCCATACCGGGAGTGGACATAAGGCATGATGTAAGTCATAGCAGCAGATAAAGTTTTTTCTTAAAATTTAACCATGCAACGCTCCGGAATCGAGACAGGAACCGTTCTGCGAACAGACGGCGCGACCGCAAAGGTCATTACGAACAAGAGCAAAGCCTGCAATGAATGCGGCAAGGCACAGGCCGGCATCTGCGGCAAACAGGGCGCTGGCATGATTATGAATGTGCGTAATGCAATCGGCGCCATGCAGGGGGACATCGTTACTATCGATCTTGACAGGTCAACACACATTAAAGCATATTTCATCGTCTTCATCATCCCCATCGTCGCTTTGTTTGTTTTCTCCTATATAGGAAGTTTGTTGGGCACTCCCGGTCTCGAAGTTATACTGGGCATTTCAGGGCTTGCCGTCTCACTTTTATTATCAGCTCATATAATAAGAAAGCTCAATAAATCCGCCGGCATGAAGATATCCTCCATATTAGGCAAGGATGAGTCCTTTGAGGCCATGACACAGGAAGAGATGGATTATCTGAGGGCGTATAAAGTCAAAGGCTTCTCATAACTCCATCCACTATAAACATGCACCCCAAAGGTTCTCCGAACCATCTTTGCAGCAGGTGTGGCGGAAGCCGGTGCACGGCATGCCTCCTGGAATATTCAGGTTTGCGAATTATTCGGATCAGGTAACGCCATCCCCAAATATGCTATAACAGTTACATGGCTGAATCACGGAAAGCCCCTCGTATCGACCTCAACGACCAGTTCAGGGAAGCCCTGCATCTGATGAACGATACAGACCAGCATGTATTCATCACGGGCAGGGCCGGAACCGGCA
>CAZZGC010000045.1:0-3790 GCA_964653915.1 uncultured Thermodesulfovibrio sp. | reverse complement strand
CTGATGAACGATACAGACCAGCATGTATTCATCACGGGCAGGGCCGGAACCGGCAAATCGACTCTGCTGCAATATTTCCGCGATAACACGGATAAAAACATAGCTGTCCTGGCGCCGACAGGAGTGGCTGCTGTAAATATCAAGGGGCAGACGATCCATTCATTCTGCGGCTTCAGACCGGATGTCACGCCTGAAAAGGCAAAAAAGGTCCGCCCGCACGACAAGGAATTCTACAAAAAGTTAGACGCCATCGTCATCGACGAGATATCCATGGTCAGGGCGGACCTGCTTGATTCGGTCGATGTATTTCTTCGGCGGTTCGGCAGAAAGAGGAAAAAACCCTTCGGCGGCATACAGATGATATTCATCGGCGACCTGTATCAACTCCCCCCTGTAGTGACATCAAAGGAGAAGGCCCTGTTCAGTGACCATTACAGGAGTCCTTATTTCTTCGACTCCACGGTATTCAGGGAGCACCTCTGTCCCGAAGATACCCTTCTTGACTCACCTACTCAAATGTCTTTCATAGAACTTGAAAAAGTCTATCGTCAGAAAGACGAGAGATTCCTGAGCCTCCTTAACGCGATCCGTAACAATACTGCTACCGCGGATGATTTAGCTGTCATAAACAGCCGTCACATCCCTGAGTTCAGAGAAAAAGCCGGAGAGTTTTACATATGTCTGACCACGACCAACAAACTGGCTGCGGCAATAAATACGGAAAGGCTCGCCGGAATCCGCGGCAAACTACGCACCTATGAAGGAACCGTAAAAGGAGACTTTGACCTGAAGGCTCTGCCAACGGGGCTCGAACTCGGAATCAAAAAAGGCGCTCAGGTCATGCTGCTGAACAATGATCCGCTCGGCAGATGGATAAACGGCAGCATAGGCAAAGTTGTTGATATAGAGGCACAGGAAGATGATCCGGACATAATCTGGATAGAACTTTCAGACGGCGAAGTAGTGGACGTGCTTCCTCACAGATGGGATATGTACGAATTCTCATATGACAGTGAACTGAAGAGCGTCATATCCGACAGTGTAGGCTCATTCACTCAGTATCCGGTAAAACTGGCCTGGGCGGTCACCATTCACAAGAGCCAGGGAATGACATTCAACCGCGTAATTATAGACCTCGGTTTCGGTACCTTCTCCCACGGCCAGCTGTATGTCGCCCTCAGCCGATGCACCACTCTGGGAGGGATAGTGCTCAGAAAACCGGTCCAGAAGCGGCATATCCTGATGGATTGGCGGGTCGTTAAGTTTGTGACTGATTATCAGTACAGACAGGCAAGGGAAAGGCAGCCCGTCGAAATCCGGCGTGACATGATCCAGGAAGCCATAGAGAAAAAGAAGAAGCTTCAGATTACATACCTAAAGAACAAGGATGTCAAGTCCAGGAGGATCGTGATCCCTACATTTGCGGGTGAGCTGGAGTACAACGGCAGGAAATTTCCCGGCCTTCAGGCGTTTTGCACAAAGAGAAATTCCGAGAGGGTCTTTCATCTGGACAGAATACTCGATATGAAGATCGTGGAGTAAGGGATAAGTGGAATCTTGTGGATTATATGGGTTAAATCCTGTACTTGTCCCCGTACCCTCTCGGGGTCACGATCCTGTCCCCCAACCTGAAGGTTTTAGAGTTGCCGATTATCACCGTACTCTGCATATCTATCTCGTGATCGAGCATATGTTTGAGGTCGGTAATGACGACTGACTCCGTCTCGCGTGTCGCGGCCCTGACTATACCCACCGGGGTATCGGGGGATCGGTGCCCCATGATGATATCCCTTGCCCTGCCTATATGCTCCTGCCTCCCTTTGCTCTTTGGATTGTATATGACCATCACGAAGTCGGCGGATGCGGCGGCCTCGAGCCTTTTCTCTATCAGTTCCCAGGGGGTGAGCAGGTCACTCAGGCTGATGGACGCAAAGTCATGCATAAGCGGCGCGCCGAGTCTTGCCGCGCAGGCAGACAGCGCAGGGATACCGGGGATAATCTCAATAGCTGGCGGTCTGTCTATGTTCTGTGTTCTGTGTTCTGCGTTCTTAACTATCTCAAACACCAGCCCTGCCATGGCATAAATTCCGGGATCGCCGCTGCATATTACCGCAACAGTTTTTCCTGACCGGGCTGCTTCCACCGCCTTCCTGCAGCGATCTACTTCCTGCCTCATGCCGGATGACATAATCTCTTTATCCTTTATGAGGTCTTCTATCAGATCGAGGTAGGTCCTGTAGCCGACGACGACTTCCGATTCCCCGATTGCATCCCTCGCCGCAGGAGTCAGGTGATCGGGATGGCCGGGGCCTATTCCTATAACGTATATTCTGCCTTTGCTATCGCTAATGTGACATTCCCCCTTTTTATCTTCGGGATCAGAAGATGGTAATCATCTGCGGCATCTCTTGCCGCTGCAATAGCCGCCGGCTCAGAGACCGCCCTGGCAGCGGTAGCCGCCAAAACAGCGGAAGATGATTCCATGTTAAGTTCACCGGATATGGCATTGAGAACATCGTTCCGGTAATATCGTACTCTGACGTTAAGCCACCGTGCACATTCATTCAGTCCTTCTTCGTCTTTCTTTATATCGATGGTCGCCAGCTCCTTCAGAGAATTCAGTGACAGACTGTTATTGCTGAAGGCTTCTTCTATCATGGCTGATATCTCATCGGCGGATGTTCCCCTGTTGCAGCCTATGCCGGCAAACAGATTCAGAGGCCGAAGAAAGAGCGCCCCACATTCCATGATCTTTTCACTGACGATCATGTCGGCATCATCAGGTGAATCGGTCAGTTCCATCTCATCAGGCAGGCTGCTGATCGCGCATGAGGAAAAGAGCCTTAGCCGGCGGCCCTCGAGAATCTTCATACTGAGCCTTTTCAATCGTTCATAGTCTTCGACATAGAGACCCTTTTCCCTTGCCCATAGATCAAGGGCGGTCTTCGCCTGAACATCGGATGCCGTTGTAATCACCGCGCGCCCCCCGATTCCATTCGCTATCTCTCGTGCCAGATCATTGGCGCCTCCAAGATGCCCGCTCAGGAGGCTTACGACATATTCTCCCTTTTCATCGATGACGATCACGGCTGGGTCGGTCTTTTTATCCTGAATCAGGGGTGCAATGGCTCTCACCACGATTCCGGCAGCCATGATACAGACGATCCCCTTGCTGTCATGCCACGCTGCATGCATCGCGCTTGCTGAGTAGCGCAAAACTTCCACATCTGAACAGATGGCTCTAATCCTCTCAGCGAGTTCACGGCCCTTTTGCGTAATGTAGAATATGGAGAGTTTCATTATTTATATTATTGCACCTCTTTACATCCTTAAAGATTCCTCACCCTTTCCACGCTTAACACTTAACTCCAAACTCTCAACTCTTATCCCCCTCCCTGTACCCATGACTGAATGTCCTGTTGTACAGCCTCGACTCCCTGCCGGTATTCTCCGCAGATGCCTTCAGGGCATCCCCCACATAAATCAGAGCCGTCTTTTTTATTCCCGCTGATTTGACACGATCGGCAATGTCGGCAAGTGTGCCGGAAACGACCCGCTCCTCCGGCCATGTGACTCTTTCAATCACGACAACAGGCGTGTCGTCGCTGTATCCCGCGCGCAGCTCCTCCACCACTTTGCCGATCATCGAGACACTGAGAAATATCACCATGGAGGCCCCATGTTCGGCAAGCTTCGACAGCTTCTCTCTTTCGGGGACCGGAGTCCTTCCCTCGATCCTTGTGAAGATCACCGTCTGGCTGATTTCGGGAATCGTCAGCTCCTGTCCGAG
>CAZZGC010000044.1:15521-17259 GCA_964653915.1 uncultured Thermodesulfovibrio sp. | reverse complement strand
GTGACGGCAAGGACTCCAACTGTGACGGCAGGCAGACTTTTACGGACAAGGACAAGGACGGTGACGGTGTGCCATGGTGCGCAGGCGACTGTGACGACAACGATCCTAACCGTTATCCCGGCAGGATCGAGGACTGCTTTGACGGACTGGACAATGATTGTAATGGCGACATAGACCTGAACGATTACATCTGCACGATCCCGTGCATTGACAATGACGGCGACGGTTATGGTTCCAATGGCGTTCCGCTCTGTCCGAATGGATATGCGGCCGACTGTGACGACAGCAACCCGGCCATTAACCCCGGCGCTTCCGACGCAAACTGCGACGGTGTGGACGACAACTGCTCAGGCACTCCAGATGATCAATTCGTACCTACCACTCAGACGAGTTGCGGGATAGGGGCATGTACGGCTACCGGCTTGCTTGAATGCCAAAACGGTACGATTGTCGATACATGCACACCGGGAACTCCTGCTGCTGACGACACTACTTGTGACGGTATAGATGACGACTGTAACGGTACCGCCGATGACGGCTATACCTCGACCCCGACAACCTGCGGTACGGGCATATGTTCAGCGATGGGACAGCTTGAGTGTCAGAACGGCTCCCTTGTCAACAACTGTACACCGGGCACTCCACAGACTGAAGGACCATGGGGCGATGCTACCTGTTCAGATACGCTTGATAACGATTGTGACGGACTCCTCGACGGTAGTGACACTGACTGTTTCCCGCCATGTATTGATACTGACGGAGACGGCTATGGAACAAATGGTGATCCCTCCTGTCCCAATGGCACCGCAGTCGATTGCAACGACAACGACCCGGCGATTTACCCCGGCTCCCCCTGGGATATAGACTGCGACGGCGTGGACGAAGATTGCGACGGAACACCTGACGATCATTACTCACCGCCGGTAACGACTTGCGGGACCGGGGCATGCGCCTCTACGGGTCAGCTTCAGTGCCAGAATGCGTCCTTCGTAGATACATGCTTACCCGGGAGTCCCCAGACAGAAGGTCCAGCGGGCGATCCCACATGTTCCGACTTACAGGACAACGATTGTGATGGAGTCACGGACGCCGCCGATATTGATTGCAATCCTCTGAATTCCGATGACGACGGTGACGGCTATTCCGAAAACCAGGGGGATTGTGACGATGCCGACCCAAATGTATATCCCGGTGCTCCGGAGATATGTGACGGCAAAGACTCAAACTGTGACGGGTCCCAGCCTTCTACGGATGTCGATCAGGACAGCGATGGAGTGCCGTGGTGCGCAGGCGACTGTGACGATCTCGACGCTGCAAACTATCCCGGCAATTTAGAGATTTGCTCGGATGCTCAGGACAACGACTGCGACGGTGACATCGACAATCTCGACGCGGACTGCATCCTGAGTTGCGTGACCAAGCTCAACCCCAAGAATGGTCCGCACATGTTCGATCTTCTTGATCCTGTGGATGATTCCGTTATCAAGAGTTCATGTCAGTGGTGCCACTGGGATCAGGGCGGTACAGTCGATCAGCGGCTCGAGTGTCAGCGATGCCATGCAAATCCCGCCGATACATCAGATCCGTTGAACGGTGTTCTCAAGACTCAGTATCCGCTTGCGCCACCCTACGGCTTCGGCACCGCAAAGAACGTAAAGATCCATGCCTCGACTGTAACAGGGACGAAGTACGGCAATTGGGATATGGGTGTCAACAGGTGCATAGTTTGCCACAACCC
>CAZZGC010000044.1:0-15421 GCA_964653915.1 uncultured Thermodesulfovibrio sp. | reverse complement strand
AATGACTGCAGACTATGCCATGACCACTCGCAGGGTTTCGCATTGCCATTTAATTTCTATCCCGCACCACCTCATAACACGAATGACTTTCTGACACACTGCGATTACTGTCATGTGACAGCATCAGACTATACATCTCCCATCCCGGATTCAAAATGTGAGCAGTGCCACACTCCAAACGGTGTCCTTAAGCTGGCAAACCCTGCGGCATTTGGCACGGCTCCTGACGTTCTGTCCCACAGCGGACAGAACGGATCCGGCAAATATACATATACCAACACCTGTGTGGGTTGTCACAATCCGATGTACAGCACTCCCAATCTGAAACTGATAAGGGACGACCTTTCTGCCAGCGGCGGCGGCATCAATGTCTCCTTTACTACATATTCCGGCCAGGGATCATTCGCAGACGGCCCGCCGCATGACGAAAATGTGTGTGAGACATGTCATACGATGACGAACCACCATCAGAATGACGGCACCGCACCAGGTGGACAGAGCCACAATGACGGTATGAACTGCACCACATGCCACAGGCATGACAATGCGTTCCTGCCGTCAGGGACACCCGCTCCACCACACGACACGCAGGAGTTTCTCAACAACTGCGACTACTGCCACGTCAGTACCTCAGACTTTACCACGCCTGTGCCGGATTCAAAGTGTGAGCAGTGCCACACCCCGAACGGTGTCCTCAAGCTGGCAAACCCTGCGGCATTCGGCACTGCGCCGGATGTACTGACCCACAGCGATATTAACGGCTCAGGCAATTACACGTACAACAACGCTTGCGTGGACTGCCACAATCCCATGTTCGGTTCCACCAATCTCAAACTCGTGAGGCCACTCATCAACGGCAGCATCATTCAGGGAAGCAACATCGTCTTTACCGCGGTATCAGGACAGGGCTCATTCGCTGACGGAGCACCTTTCGAAGAGAACGTATGCGAGACATGCCACACTATGACGAATCACCATCGATATGATGGGAGCGCCCCGGCAGACAACAGTCAAGGGTATTACATCGGGCATAACGACGGCGCGAAATGCACATTCTGCCATACACACGATAACGCTTTCATACCAAGTTCGGGAGCCTGTGGCAGTTGCCACGATCTGCCCCCGGCAACAGGAAGCCATTTAAAGCATTTCGGCCCCAACTCTTCGAACCTCGCCGCCTACGGCGATACCGGCATCACGCAGGATTACATACCCCAGGGCACACAGGGGACAGAATACATCATGAACTGCGGCAACTGCCACCCGGTAGATATCGCTCACCATATGAACGCGATCCCCAACCCGGGCGGCGGCCAGGCGGAAATCGAGCTTTACAACCCCAATGCCCCGGCCGGTTCCCTGAAGGCACTGAATCCTCCTTCGGCTACATACACCCCGGGGACCACTGTCCTCACCGACTCCTGGGGCATGACGTACACGGAAGGCCGTTGTGATAACATCTACTGTCACAGTGTTACAATGGGTGTTACAACCGGCGCTATTCCGGAACCAACTCCTTATGTCTTCCCGACAGTTTACAACCCGCCGTGGCAGAGCCTCGTGACGGATGTAACGATATACAGTACCACCCCGGTCTGGGGAAGCAGCACCGATTCTGATGGCATGATGTGCAACAACTGCCATGGGAACCCAATCACTACCGACAGCTCTACTGTTTCGGCAGGCGCCGGTGACAGCCATCAGTGGATAGGTGATTCCGGATACGGCAACCTGCATGCATGGAACATGGGTTTTGATCCTCTGCAGTGTAACACGTGTCATTATGAAACTGTCACGGCAACGGCTCTCTGGAGCAGAGATGCATCGGATGTAACGACCTTCAGCGATATCCCTATAGCGGATACGGCAAAGCATGTCAACGGCATCAAGGATGTCTTGTTTACACCTGTGGCTGTGCTCTATCCAACATCAGGAGGAGATGTCTATGAAGACCTGAGCACCGCAACATTCGATGCGGCCACATCCACATGCTACAATGTGGCTTGCCATCAGAACCAGACCGTCGTTGAATGGGGTAATCCATACAGATGGTGGAACAGTACGGAGTGTGATGTCTGCCACAGAAAACTGTGAAATAAGGGATAAGGGGTAAGAGAGCGGAAAAAATTTATAATAGTTTTTCCACTCTCTTACCTCCTGCCACATACCACTTGCTACTTCAACTTATATCTTTTATCCAGAATCTCAAACCGGTCCCGCAGACCGTCCGTAATGAGAATGCTTCTGTCTTCTTTTATCAGTACACCATCGAGTCCGAGTGATCTAAGAAGATTCATGCCCCTCGCGGGACCGAGGATGAATACCGCAGTCGCGAGACTGTCAGTCAGATACCCCTCCGGGGCCACAACGGTCACGCTAATCAGTCCGGTATGAGCAGGGAACCCGGTCTGAGGATCGATGATATGGTGGTAGCGTACGCCGTTGTTCATGAAATATCTCTGATAATCGCCTGATGTCGAGACTGCGGCATTTCTTATGGAAATCCTTGCCATTATATCTTCCCAGGGTCTGTCCGACTCTTTTTCGGGACGGGGATTCTGTATTCCTATGTTCCAGGCCCCGCCGTCGTTTCTGCTGCCCAGTGTTCTGATATCACCGGCAACCGCCACAATAGCCGACGAAATCCCGTAAGACCTGATCGCTTCTATTGCCCTGTCTGCAGCATAGCCCTTTGCGATGCCTCCGAGATCCATCTCCATCTCCTTTTCCGGAAGAAAGACCTCCGAACGGTCACCGTCTATCATGATCTTTCTATAATCAACCAATCTCAATGCCCTTCTTATGGCTAACGGAGACGGTACGGGATATTCTTTCTGTCCTCTGGAAAATTGCCAGAATCGTAAAACGGGTGCTATCGTTGGATCAAAGGCGCCTCCTGAAAAACGCGAGACCTCAAGGGTCTTCAGAAGGAGATCGATCGTATCCCTGCTGACCTTCACCGGATGACTGCCCGCTGCCCGGTTGATTGCACTTAGTTCACTATCGTCAGAAAAATAGTTAATCTCCTCCGCTATCTTCTTAATAACGGCGAATCCTGCATCTATAGCCTCTTTCGCTTCATCCCTGTCCGGACTGGCCACGGTGATGGAACAGTAGGTATCCATCAGCATCCGGCTGTCCCTGTACATCTGCTCCCTTTCACTGCAACCGGTCAAAAACAGTAGGCAGTACGCGGTAAGCAGTATGCAGTAAGCAGTACGCAGTAAGGAGAAACGTCTAATGTCCACACAAGATAACATACTCTTTAACTCTAAACTCTTGACTCTTGACTCCTGACTCCCAGCTTCTCCCTGAGATAGCGTCCCGTATAGGATTCCGGATTTTCAGCCACTTCCTCAGGGGTACCGCATGCTACCACCTCGCCGCCATCCTCCCCGCTGCCCGGACCCATATCTATAATATGATCAGCGCATTTTATCACATCCAGATTATGTTCTATTATCACTACGCTGTTACCGGCATCTACAAGCTCCGACAGTACATCGAGAAGGTGCTGGATATCGACAAAATGAAGTCCGGTAGTCGGTTCATCAAGGATAAACAGAGTCCTGCCGGTTGCACGTTTGCCCAGTTCCCGTGACAGCTTTACCCTCTGTGCCTCTCCGCCCGACAGGGTCGTTGCGGACTGACCGAGCTGCATATAACCTAAACCTACTCTGTCGAGCGTTGTCAATCTCTGCCTGAGAGGCGGAACATTGGCGAAGAACTCCGCTGCCTCTGATATCGTCATACCGAGAACATCCGCAATCGTTTTCCCCCTGTATCTGATATCGAGTGTTTCCCTGTTGTACCTTCTGCCACGGCACGTATCGCACGGAACATATACATCCGGCAGAAAATGCATTGATATCCTCACAAGTCCGTCGCCACGGCATTCCTCGCACCTGCCCCCTTCAACATTAAAACTGAACCTGCCCGGACCATATCCTCTGATCCTGGATTCCGGCAGTCTTGAAAAAAGGTTTCTTATGTATGAGAACAGCCCTGTATACGTGGCAGGATTCGAACGGGGCGTTCTCCCAAGCGGCCTCTGATCTATGTCTATCACCCTGTCGATATTCTTCATACCGTTTATGCGTGTGTGGCGCCCCGGCATCTCACGGGCGGCATAAAACTTCCGGGCAAGGGCCCTGTAGAGGATATCCAGCACAAGCGTACTCTTACCCGAACCGGAAACGCCGGTAACACATGTCAGAACACCGAGTGGAATCCTGACGTCTATATTCTTGAGATTGTGCTCTTTCGCCCCTTTTATAGTTAAATATGCCGACGGACTTCTCCTCTTCGCGGGCACATGTATCAAGCGGTCGCCCCTGAGATAGGCGCCGGTCAATGAATTCTCATCCTTCAGCACCTGGGCGAGTGTCCCTGAAGAGACTATCCTGCCGCCGTTGGTTCCGGCGCCCGGTCCCATATCTATGATATGGTCGGCCATACGCATCGTCTCTTCATCATGTTCAACGACGAGTACCGAGTTGCCCTGCTCTTTCAGTTCTCGCAGACTGTCAAGGAGTCTGCCGCAGTCCCTCGGATGAAGTCCTATTGTGGGTTCATCGAATATATAAAGCACCCCCGACAGAGATGCCCCTATCTGGGTGGCAAGCCTGATCCGCTGTTCCTCACCGCTTGACAGTGTTGCAGCGGGCCTGTCGAGCGACAGATAACCCAGTCCGGTCCGGTTGAGGAAGACAAGCCTCTCTCTTGCCTCCTTCAGCACCTTGGAGACAATCAGATTTTCGGTATCAGTTAGCGCAAGGTTGTCAAGAAAATGAAGGAGATCACGAACCGGCATCAAGGCAAGTTCAGCTATATTCTTTCCCCTTATCCTGACCGCAAGTGCCTCCTTACGTATCCTTCTGCCGCTGCACTCCTCACATGGTTCAAGCCCACTGAGTTCGTCTTCCTCTTCCGAGGCATACATGTAGCCGAGTCCGTTGCATTGGGGGCAGGCGCCGTAGGGACTGTTGAAGGAAAAGAACCTCGGACTTATCTCCGGATAGTTGATACCGCAGCGGGGACATGCCAGGCGGGTGCTGAAGAAGATATCCTTACCTTCCCTGATGATATTTATCAGTACAGTATCAGTGAAACCGGTCGCAAGCGTAACTGCCTCGGAAATATGTTTCCCGATACCCGGCTTGATAATGAGCCTGTCGATGACAATGGCAATATCGTGCCGCTTCTGTTTTGTCAGTTTCACATCCCCGGTAATATCCACTATCTCGCCGTCAATGCGTGCACGGATGAATCCACGGCTGCGCGCCTCCTGCAGTTCCTTTCTGTACTCGCCCTTTCTTCCCATGACAATAGGCGCCAGCACCTGAATTCTGGTTCCCTGAGGCAAGGAGACAATGGAATCTATTATCTGCTGAACATTCTGCGTTGCAACATCAGTACCGCATCTGTAACACTTAATCTTACCGATCCTGGTAAAGGCCACCCGAAGGTAGTCATAGATCTCGGTCACGGTACCGACAGTCGAACGCAGACTCTTTGAGCTCTTCTTCTGTTCTATCGCGATCGAAGGGGAAAGGCCCTCAATTGAATCGACATCCGGCTTCTGAAGATTCTCGAGAAACTGACGTGCATAAGCAGAAAGGCTCTCGACATAACGCCTCTGACCCTCGGCATAAATCGTGTCAAAAGCAAGGGAGGACTTTCCCGAGCCGGACGGCCCGGTTATGACCACTATCCTGTCACGCGGTATCTCAGTGTTGATGTTTCTGAGATTATGAACCCTCGCACCCTTTATGACGATACTGTCCAGCATTTTTTCTGTATTTCCTGATACTACACCTGACCGACCCTATATTTTACATGAATGCGACGAGATTATAGGAGACTGGGGACCGGAGTCGGGCCTCGTTTGAATATTCGACCTCAACATATAATCTGTTTTTTTGTCGCTTGTTCTCTGGTGGTTATGTGAAAAGAATGCCTATAAATCGTTCACATTCTTGACAGAAGCCATAAAATAATTGTTAAATAAAAGACATTTCCTAAATCCGGAGGGACTATATGAAAAAAAAGAATTACCTGTTTACCTCAGAATCTGTAACCGAAGGCCATCCCGACAAGATCGCTGACCAGATCTCCGATGCGATCCTAGATACGATCATTGCCGAAGACAAAAACGCACGAGTCGCATGCGAGACTATGCTTACAACCGGCTTGGCATTCGTAGCTGGTGAGATCACGACGGCCACTTATGTTGATATCCCGTCCATCATCAGGGAGACCATCAAGGATATAGGTTACACCAGGGCTAAATATGGATTCGACTACGAAACCTGCGCCGTTATAACATCAATTCACGAGCAGTCCGGCGACATCGCTCTTGGAGTCGACACCGGAGGTGCCGGAGACCAGGGCCTGATGTTCGGTTATGCATGCAACGAAACTCCCGAACTTATGCCGATGACAATCATGCTTGCCCACAAGCTGGCAATGAAGCTCACCGAGGCAAGGAAGAACGACATCCTTCCCTATCTGAGACCCGACGGCAAGACTCAGGTTACAATCGAATACAGGGATGGAAAACCATACAGGATTGACACGATTGTGGTCTCTTCACAGCACAGTCCTGATATAAAATTAAGAGACCTGAAGGAAGACATCATCGAAAAGGTGGTGAAACCTACAGTACCAAAAGAACTCCTTGATGAAGAAAACATAACTTATCATATCAACCCAACAGGACGTTTTGTAGTTGGAGGTCCCATGGGTGACACAGGACTGACCGGAAGAAAGATCATAGTCGACAGCTATGGCGGAGTAGGCAGTCATGGCGGCGGATGTTTCTCAGGCAAAGACCCCTCGAAGGTCGACCGCTCAGCCTCTTACATGGCCAGATATGTTGCCAAGAATATCGTTGCTGCGGGTCTTGCAGAGAAGGTGGAGGTCCAGTTCGCCTATGCCATAGGTGTACCGGAGCCGGTATCTATTCTCGTCGATACGTTCGGCACCGGCAAGGTCGCGGACAGCAAACTCGAAGACCTCGTCAAAGAGCATTTTGACCTCACCCCTGCCGGCATCATAAAGACACTCAAACTGAGAAGACCTGTTTATAGAAAGACTGCGGCGTACGGACATTTCGGCAGAAGCGAACCCGAATTTACCTGGGAAAAGACCGATAAGGCCGATGCGCTGAAGAAAGCCGCAAAGTCAAAATAATAGGGGCGAACAGCCTTCAGGAGGTAAAGATAATGACAACAGCTGTATCCGGCGAACAGGCCGGGAATTACAAGATTGCAGACATCAGCCTGGCCGAGTGGGGCAGGAAAGAGATAGAGATAGCTGAACAGGAGATGCCGGGTCTTATGGCTCTGAGGGAAGAATACGCCGCCGGGAAACCGCTCGATGGTGTCAGAATTTCCGGTTCACTCCATATGACGATACAGACGGCGGTGCTCATCGAGACTCTTGTTGCTCTTGGCGCCGATGTAAGATGGGCAAGCTGTAATATATTTTCTACGCAGGATCATGCTGCCGCCGCGATAGCCGCAGCGGGCGTGCCGGTATTTGCGTGGAAAGGGGAATCTCTCGAGGATTACTGGTGGTGCACCAACGAGGCACTTACATTCCCCGGGGGGAAGGGCCCCCAACTGATCGTTGATGACGGTGGAGACGCAACACTTATCCTGCACAGGGGATATGAAGCTGAAAAAGACCCGTCCATTTTAGATGTCCCTACAGATAACAAAGAGCTTCAGATAATCAACGATCTGCTCAAGAAACTCCAGGAGAAGGATAACCGGAAATGGCACAAGGCTGTTGAGGAATGGAGAGGGGTAAGTGAGGAGACCACCACAGGCGTTCACAGGCTCTACGAGATGATGAAAAACGGTACTCTCCTTGTGCCGGCAATCAATGTGAATGATTCGGTCACCAAATCAAAATTCGACAACCTCTACGGATGCAGGGAGTCTCTCGCTGACGGCATCAAACGGGCAACGGACGTGATGCTCGCGGGGAAGGTAGCGGTCGTATGCGGTTATGGCGATGTCGGCAAGGGCTGTGCAGAGTCGATGAGAGGATTCGGTGCGAGGGTGATCGTGACCGAGATCGACCCCATATGCGCTCTTCAGGCCGCCATGGAAGGATACGAGGTCAAGACTGTCGAGGATACCCTTGGTGAAGGAGACATATACGTAACGACGACCGGAAACAGGGATATAATCAGGATCGAGCATATGGCTAAAATGAAGGACCAGGCAATAGTCTGCAACATCGGCCATTTCGACAACGAAATACAGGTGGACAAGCTCAACGACTATCCGGGCATAAAGAAGGTGAATATCAAGCCTCAGGTCGACAAATACATATTTCCTGAAGGGCATGAAATCTTCCTGCTTGCAGAGGGACGGCTCGTCAATCTCGGCTGCGCCACGGGACATTCATCCTTTGTTATGTCAAACAGCTTCACCAATCAGGTGCTTGCACAGATCGATCTCTGGAAAAACCGCGACAAATATGAAAAGAAGGTGTACCGTCTCTCAAAGAAACTCGATGAGGAGGTGGCCAGGCTCCATCTCAAGAAGATAGGTGTGAAACTTACTAAACTCACACCCGAGCAGGCGGATTACATCGGAGTGCCGGTTGATGGGCCGTACAAGCCTGAACATTACAGGTACTGATTTAGAGTTATGAGTTAAGTGGCAAGTAGTAAGTTAGTGGAAAAATATTTATTAAAAATCAGCTTCCTTCAACTTACCACATATCACTTACTACATACCGCTATAATTAACTGCCGATGTTCAGCAACAATTCCTCAATTTTAGAAAGCACCTTTCTGCTCCAGAGGATCGTGAAGTGATTGGCACTGACTGTGTAATGCTCCGAAGCCCAGGGCATTCTGGCACTGCGCGTGGTAACCATTATATCGCCCCGCCCGGGCCTCAGTTCGTCGGGGATGGCGTTTTCAGGCAGGTACTTGAGTAATGAATCCGGTAGGGTCAGAATCTTCTTTGCGGTGTACACACCCTCTTTCCTTGCCCACCTGTAAAGATTAACCACTTCCGTTTTTCTGCCCCCGAAGGAGAGGTAACGGACCTTATCGCTTGGAACGTCATTGAGATTCCTTATGAATTCCGAATCCGGCATGAGCTCTTTCAGCGCGTTTCCATCGACCAGCTCCCTGATGCTTTTCAGCACCCTGGCAATCGCGCCCTTCGAATCATCGGGCATCAGCCTGCTGACAACCGGTGCAAGAGGCGTAATGTACTTGCCTATCTTAGAGAGTGAACTGCCGGCATGAGGGGTTGACAGAGTTATCAGGGCCCTAAGCTCAGGGCATGGCCGTTCCAGAAACTTCCTCGCAATGAGCCCTCCCCGGCTGTGACATACGAACGCCACCGGACGGCCTCTGAACTCCCTGCGGACATACTTCATTACCTCTTCCATTCCTTTCACGGCTGCGCTTATCGGCCCTACCGGCCTGCGCTGGCTCCAGCAAATGAGATTTAAATCCTGTTCCTTCAACAGCCCCCAGAGCGTCCTCACATTTCCGGGCAGATAACCGAAGGTGAATTTCCTGTCAACATGTCTTTTAGGGCGAGGGCTTCTTGCAGCCATGAACCTGAGCGGAACATTTTTGGCAAACGCCCGTGTTTCGAGCGGCTTCAGCCAGATATTCTTGTCCATCGCAAGACCATGAATGAAGACCACTACGGGCCTCCTGGATGAACCCCTATGTACGGTCATATCCAGCTTCATTTTATTCCCCTCTTTCTCGCCCCAGCCATGGACACGCCATGCCCCTACTGCCTACTGCATACCGCTTACTGCTTACTATTTTTCCCGCCTCTCTCGCTCCGTCAGTAGCTTTCAGCCTTCAGCACTCAGCACTACTGATTTACCCCTAAATTCCAAACTCCAGACTCCAATCCCCACCTTTCCCGCTTACTCAGCAGATCAGATACTGACCTTTTCCAACTTTCCGTCCCGGTCAAGATAGACCACCTCCGAGATCTGAGCGTTCCTTATCATCCTGTCACAGAGCTTGCACGGCCTTCCGGCCGCGAACGAACCGTCCTCCTCGAACCCGGCTATGTAGATCGTAGCGCCCTTCATCCTGTCAGGCGGTGCATTGATTATGGCGTTCTGTTCCGCATGCACCGCCTCGCACAGCTCATACCTCTCTCCGGCAGGGACATTAAGCTCCCTTCTGGTACAGCGGTTGAGGTCGATACAGTTTTCCATGCCGCGAGGTGAACCGTTGTAGCCGGAACTGATGATAACCTTGTCCCGTACTATAACAGCGCCGTACTTGCGCCTCAGGCAGGTCGATCGTGAAGAAACCACCTTCGCTATCTCAATGAAATAATCATCCCAGTCAGGTCGCATTGATTTTTCCCTTTCTCAATCTTGTGCTTGAATAAGTATTTCGTATCCTTCATCCGCAAGCTGTTGAGCAACCGCACGGGCATCTTCCTGCACCCTGAACTGCCCGATCTTCACCCTGTAGTACGGTTTACCCTTAATATGTGCTCTGGTTACGAATACATTCTTATATTTAAGCTCAAGTCCTCTTTTCAGTCTGAATGCGTTGCTCTTCTCAGCGAATGAGCCGACCTGTATGACGAATGATCCCGCAACCTTCGGTAGAAACGGAACCCTCCGGGCATAACGTGCATTCCTGCCGAGATACTCAACCCTGACCCTGCCCACACCCTTTTCCACAAGCCCTATCTCCCTTGCAGCACCATAGGACAGGTCAAGATCCCTGCCCCTGATAAAAGGGCCTCTGTCATTTACCGTAACAACAACGGATCGGCCGTTCTCCGGATTCGTCACGCGCAGCTTCGTCCCGAACTTGTAGGTCTTGTGCGCGCAGGTCATCGCATACATGTCAAAGCGTTCACCCGACGCGGTCGGCCTGCCATGAAACTTCGGCCCATACCAGGATGCGGTTAGATACCGCCCTCCAGGCGGAAGCAGCGATGCCTTCTCCGGCACCGAGGCACAGGAAGATAAGAGCGCAGCCATGAATAACAAAAGCAGACTCCATGGAAATATCTTCCTCTTCTGACCCGCCGGCAGGAACTGACGATGCCTGATGAAATCCAGTAATACAGCGTACACGGTTGACTCTATTTTAAATGAAACGGGGAAGAAATAAAATCACTCAGATCACAACCCTCTCCAGTCGCTCCCTGCGCCACTCCCAGTCGGGCATGCATTTTGATAACAGTTGAGCAAATTCCTTCCCATGCGAGTGAACTTTCAGGTGACAGAGCTCATGCATGATTACATAATCAATGCAATGCACACGGGCTTTAATAAGCTCGACGTTTAAAGTAATAGTTCCTGACTTTGTGCAACTCCCCCAGCGTTTAAGCATCTTTCTGAAGCGAAGTTTAGGCCGTGGGATTTTATATTTCCCGGCAATACCAAAACATATCTCAAACCTTTGCATGAATATCTTTTCAGCATGTACAGAATACCAGTTATTTAAAAGTTTCTTTATATTTCCGGTATTATTAGGATCAGGCGTACAGATATGGAAATACGGCCCTTTGAGTTTTACACTATTCTTGTTACTTTTTATCACCTTCAGACGATATTGCTTCCCGAGATAAAAATGAGTCTCGCCGCCTACATATCGTCTTTCTGCAGGGAGGGGCTGAAACCGCTCAAAGTAGTTCTTTTGCCTGATTATCCAGGGAGCCCGTTTTTTCACCCTGGATAGAACATCAGCGAGTTTCCTGCCGACAGGTGCATCGACTGTTACTTTCTGATCAGGATGAACACTGATTTTGAGATTCTTACGTTTGCTGAATGATAGGTATATTTTTATTCTTTCCCGTCCAAAATCGATGCTGTGGCACTCTACGTTTTTTCCTGTTTTCACCAGATTCACCGGAGCCTCACTTTCGCTATATCAATGCATTGATCCATTATTGCATCAATTTCGTCAAAGGTAAGTTTAAAATTATATCTATCCTGCAGTTCAAAAATATAATCTTCTATCCTGTTACGCATCCGGTTTTGAATATCAAAATTGGCCTGCCAGTTCACAATACGCATCTTCATGATAATATCATCAATAGCAAGGCTTGCGTCAGCCGCTGCATTAATCAGGTCGAAACCGGCATTTTTATGTACCTCGAATATTTCACGTACAGTCCTGAAATATGCCTTCGCATTTTCACGATTTTTCAGAGGTTCCGGAATATCATCGTCAGTCCGGTTCACCACAGCGTTCATGATGTCCTCAACCTTTCTGAGATATTCGGAATCTTTAATCCGCTCCTCATTATAGGCCCTTATCACCTCTTCAAGGAGTTCGGAGAACCTCCTGTAAAACGCCGGATCTTCCTGCATGCGTTCTTCAATAGTCTTTTTTGTCCGGTGCGCAATGGTATCTGCCTTGGCAGCGTCTCCGTAAAGAGCCCTGACTTCCTTAACAAAACTTTCTTTATCAAAGATGTTGACAAGTTCTGTAATCTGCTCAACTTCTCCGGTGCCCACATGAGTGTCGATTAACTTCTGAATTTTCGGCTCATATTCGGAAAAGTCGATGATTTCAGCGTATCTTCTCTGCACCGCTCTCCGAAGCTCTTTGAAAAACTTCAAATCCATGCGGTATTCATCAATCTTCTTTTCAGGTGTCTCTTCGATAAATTTCAATGAGGAAAGAGCGATCGCGAGAGTCCGGGCATACTTTGAAAAACGATCGTAAAATTCATTGCGCAACGCATCATCAGCCAGCAAACGCTCATAGGCTTCTTCATCCCGTTTACTCCTGACCTCCTTAAAAATATCCCATAAATCGGAATGTTTCTGCGGAAGAGTCAAGATTTGTACTGAAACATCCTCCAGTGTGTTAAGCAGGTCGTCTTTATCAAACTCAGACAACTGGCCGTACAGGTCGAGGGCCTGGTCAAGATTTTGCAGCACTCCGCGATAGTCGATTATATAGCCAAACTCTTTCCCTTTATGTAAACGGTTAACACGGGCAATGGCCTGCAGCAGTGTGTGATCCTTCAGCTTTCGAGTGAGGTAAAGCACGGTATTACGGGGAGCATCAAAACCTGTGATCAACTTGTCAACTACGATAATTATTTCAGGCTTATCCCCATATTTAAAGGCGTTAATAATTTGCCTGTTGTACTCCTTTTCGCTTCCGTATTTGTCCATCATGGCTTTCCAGAAACGAATGACTTCCTCTTTATTTTCTTTATAAATATCTTCTTCGCCTTCACGCTCATCAGGCCCTGAGATAAGGACCTCGGATATGACCATGCCGAACTCATCCAGATATTTTTTATACAGCAATGCTGTTGCCTTATCCTGTGCAACCAATTGCGCTTTAAAAGGGGTAGACTGCCAGTTATCACGGAAATGTTCACTGATGTCCCATGCAATGCGCATGACTTTTTGTTCTGCCTTGTTCAGCTGGTCTGTAGTTGCGAATTTCTTTTTCAGGTCTGATGCCTGCTCTTTGCTCAGCTTTTCGGTAATCTTTTCAAACCAGCTGTCAATTGATTCGGAGTCTACCTTCTGCTCTACGTGTCTGCCTTCATATAGGAGCGGAACGACAGCCTTGTCCTCGACTGCCTGTGCAATAGTGTATGGAGGTTTAATTATACCGCCAAAAGTAGCCACGGTATTTTTATCTTTTTTCATTACAGGGGTCCCAGTAAAGGCTATATAACATGCATTGGGAAGAACTTTTCTCATTTTCGCATGCTGAGGGCCATACTGGCCCCGGTGTCCTTCATCAACGAGTACAAAGATGTTTGGATCAGTGTTTCTCACATCCTTTGCACCTACAGCAGCATCAAACTTGTCAATAACTGTCGTAATAATACGCTCCTTATGACCTTCAATCAGCTTAATCAAGTCGCGGCCTGTCTTTGCCTGTTCGAGGTCCTTACCGCAATGATAGAATGTCTTATAAATCTGATCGTCCAGGTCTATGCGGTCGGTAACCAGAACAATCTTGTGATTTTCAATAGCAGGTTCGAGGGCTATTGCCTTGGCAAGCATGACCATTGTGAGAGATTTCCCACTACCCTGTGTATGCCAGACAACACCACCCAACCGCTTACCCATGTTATCAATAGTGGTTATTCGATCCATAATCTTTTTCACGCAGAAGTACTGCTGATAACGGGCAATTTTCTTTTCTCCTGCATCAAAGAGGATATAGCGGAAGGTTAATTCAAGCAGACGTTCAGGTCTGCACAGGGCATATAAGGTTCTGTCCTGTTCAGTCACCTCTCTTCCACCTTCGGCCTCAATAGCATCAAAGAATTTCCGGACATACTTGAATCGGTCTCTGAAAAGTTTCTCTTTCTGTTCATTCGTCAGGGGCTTGTTAATCAGAGAACGAATCTTATCATCAACGTCTTTTTGCTCTTTCCATATTGCCCAGAATTCCATAGGCGTTCCGGTAGTCGCATACCTCGCTTCGTTTTTGGAAAGTGCTAACAGGATTTGAGAATAAATGAATAAATGGGGAATGCCGTCATCTTTCTGGTTGCGGATATGCTGTGAAATCGCCTGATCGAGCGGCTTCTTGCCGACCCCGACGTCTAACCGCTTGCATTCAATTACACAAAACGGGATTCCGTTTACAAACAGGACAATGTCAGGCAAGTATTGTTTCTGGCTTGCAGTGCGTTCGACACCAAATTCCTCTGTTACATGGAACACATTGTTTTCAGGGTGATTCCAGTCAATGTAGTGGAGAGTGAAGCTCTTGACATCACCGTGAATTGACTGTTGAAGGCTTTTGCCAAGACATAAGAGGTCATAGACTTTTTCGTTAGTGCGGACAAGTCCGTCATAGATTACGTCTTTCAGAGTCTGAACAGCACTTATAATATTCCCCTCGGAGAATGGATACTCCTGTCCTTTATACCGGACTTTGTTCATTTTTCTGAGCTGCTCTTCTAAAATGCCGTCTAATATTACATTCCCTGCCCTGCCGCCCCTCAGCTCAAGGGCCTCTTCAGGTGTAAGGTACGTGTATCCCATATTCTGCAGAAGCTGCAGAGCCGGAATTTGAGATATATGGTCTTCTTTTATTAATGGGGTTTGTGGCATTTTCACTCGCTGTTAGTGCTCCTCCGTTTAGTTGTTCTCACACGGTAGAGCCTTTCGGTAAATCCTCCCTCACTTTCAAAGTCTTTTGCCTGTCTTGCAATTTGCCGGTCAAGGAAATAGCAGCACAGATTCAGCAGGGATAACGCTGCATTGGCTACAAGGGATGAGGTGTCCACAGACTTACACAGACTATCACTGACCGACACGGACGAATTAGGCCGGTCTGTGTTAGTCCGTGTGTCTGTGTTAGTCCGTGCCCGTCTGTGCCCGTCAGTGTTTAGCTCCTGCTCTACCCACCCCCGCACATCATCCAACGTCTTACACCGCTTCGCCTTAAAACGCTTCA
>CAZZGC010000043.1:8507-17926 GCA_964653915.1 uncultured Thermodesulfovibrio sp. | reverse complement strand
ATTCTACGACGAGCAGGGCGCTGATGAGCTTGTATTTCTCGATGTAACGGCATCGCACGAAAAGAGGAAGATCATTCTCGATGTCGTAGCACGGACAGCCGACGATGTTTTCATGCCTCTGACCGTGGGCGGCGGAATCAAGTCGCTTGATGATATAAGGGATTTGCTCAATGCGGGATGCGACAAGGTTTCGATAAACACCACAGCAGTACGTGAACCGTATTTTATTCGGAGCGCTTCAGAGCGGTTCGGAAGTCAGTGCATCGTTGTTGCGGTCGATGCCAAGAGGGTAGTGCCGGGTATGAAGTTCGAGGATGACAGGCCGTGGCTTGCCTGGCTTGATAACCCTGATCTGGCTGAAACCCGTTTGCACGTTCCATCCAATGGGGAGCCTGTCTGGGCGCTTTCCACTCATGGCGGCAGAAAGATGAGGCGTCTCGATGCGGTGAAATGGGCACGCAAGATGGAGGAGTTGGGGGCTGGAGAGATTCTTCTGACCAGTATGGACAGGGATGGAACAAAGGACGGTTATGATATCGAGCTTACCCGTTCAATAGCGGAGGCTGTAACAATACCGGTAGTTGCATCGGGCGGGGTTGGTACGCTCGATCACCTTAGGGAGGGGCTTGTTGAGGGAAAGGCTGACGCAGCACTTGCCGCATCTATCTTTCATTACAGAGAATACACCGTCGGAGAGGCAAAGGAGTATCTCAAGTCAAAAGGGGTCCCGGTCAGGCTGTAAGAACTGTCGATACCCTGGATGGCTGTTTCTTTTCGATTCTGAGTTGTTGTAAATCTTCTTCATCAGCAGGACGGACTCTGAATTGCCTCTGTTCTTCTGCCATTGTAAGCAACACATCAAGTTCCGGCAGGTGTCTTCCTCCAGAGTACCTTGCGCAAAGTGAAGCGGCTACATAAATGGCTTCTTCCGTCACTTTGCCGAGTATGACGGTCAGGGGGCTCCCATAGCCAAGCACCCTGATGACCGGATCTCCGGGAGAAAGCAGCGTCTTGATGATTTCGTTCTCTTCTTTAGTCCTGCCGACTACTATCTTTGTATCCGGCGACAGCCTGAAGTGCCTGCCCACTCTCAGAAAGTTGATCTCCCTGAAGTCAGGGTCACTGTTGCTGTCCAGCAGATCTCTAAGCCTGTATGAGTAAACCGGATCCGTCAGCAGGCATCCCCCGGCAGGGGAAGGATACTCTGTGAGACCCAGTTCGTCGGCAAGAGCCATTTGAGGCTTTCTCGATCGTCCTCTGAAATCCAAAAGCCATTCACGCTTTATGATCCCTTTCTGTTCAGGTATGGCGGCCTTAAGAAGTCTGCCGGTGAGCGGCCTCACCACAAGTCCGTCAACGCCGGCTTCCCGGTCAATGAGGGGAAAGCAGTCCTTTCTCTGACTCATCGGCCTCTGTCCGAGCACCTCACCGGTAATGAGGAAATCCGCTCCCAGGAGTTCCATCATCTGTTTCGCCTCTTTGAGCATCAGAATCCTGCAGTCGACGCATGGATTCATGTTCTTGCCGTGACCGAACTTTGGATTCTTTACTATTTCCAGGAACTTATCAGATAAATGTGAAAGTTTTACCTGAAAGTCGAATTTAACTGAGGCAGCGAATGGATCCTTTGAGCATGAAGACCTGTCGCTGATGTCGCAGCCAAAGTGGTTGAGAAAGGTAATGGCTGTCACATCCACTCCATAACGCTTCATCTGCAAAATGGCAAGCGTGCTGTCAAGTCCTCCTGAATATAATGCTATAGCCTTCGGCATAACATCCTCCTTTGTGCTTTAACCTGCCGCATTCACAAACCTTCGACTTACTACTTACCACCTACCTCTCACCGCAATGCTTCCTCGGAATAGCTCAATTTATGAATTATGCAGGTTAGATACATTTTACTATGATCTCCCGGTATGTTGCAATTCACCTTATGACATCCCTTGCACTAAAAAAACAGATATTGTAAATTAGAACGTGCAAAAGGCGGTTGCCATAATTCCTGCAAGATTTGATTCCACCCGCTTCCCCGGGAAACCCCTGGCCACCCTCAAGGGAAAGCCCGTAATTCAGCATGTTTATGAGCAGACTTCCGCGGCAGAGAAGATAGATGCTGTCTATGTGGCAACAGATGATAAGCGCATATTCGATGCCGTCGAGGACTTTGGTGGACGTGCTGTTATGACTTCCGGGTCTCATAAATGCGGTACCGACAGGATAGCAGAGGTAGCCGGAAGTCTCGACTGTGACATAGTGGTCAATGTACAGGGGGATGAGCCCTTTATCAGGCCTGAGATGGTCGATGCGACTGTAAGGATGCTGCGTGATGACCCTGCAGCATCGATGAGCACTTTGGCTGTGCCTATATCAAACGATGCCGATCTCGTCTCTCCGGATGTCGTAAAAGTAGTGACTGACAGCTCAGGCTTTGCCCTCTATTTTTCCCGGTCCCCGATACCATACTACAGGGATGCATGGAAGGGGCTTGCCGGCATTCGTCTTGATGGCGGCATCAGCGTGCTAAAGCATATAGGGATTTATGGATTCCACAGAGATACGCTCCTTGATTTCGTCAGGATGGAAAGGAGTTTTCTTGAGGATGTGGAGAAACTTGAACAGTTGCGGGCACTTTCTTCCGGCATTAAAATTAAGGTAGGTGAAACCGAATTTGACACATTCGGAATCGATACAGAGGAAGACTTGAGAAAGGCGGAACAATGGCAAAGTATATCTTTGTGACGGGGGGGGTCCTGTCCTCTCTTGGTAAAGGCATAGCAGCATCAGCGATCGGTG
Source organism: uncultured Thermodesulfovibrio sp. (assembly GCA_964653915.1). GTDB lineage: Bacteria > Nitrospirota > Thermodesulfovibrionia > UBA6902 > UBA6902 > CAZZGC01. The sequence goes on along the minus strand of CAZZGC010000043.1, from coordinate 15,133 downwards.
CATTGCTCGAGGCGAGGGGGCTTAAGGTCACTATACAGAAACTCGATCCATATATCAATGTCGATCCCGGTACATTAAGCCCTTTTGAACACGGTGAAGTGTTCGTCACGGATGATGGAGCAGAGACGGATCTGGATCTTGGTCATTATGAGAGATTTACATCCACCCGGATGTCTCAACAGAACAATTTCACAACCGGTCGAATCTACTATAATGTGCTTCTGAAAGAGCGCAGGGGAGACTATCTCGGAAAGACTGTACAGGTTGTCCCGCATATAACCGATGAAATCAAGAATTCAGTAAAGAGCGTAGCTGACGGATATGACATCGTCATTGTCGAAATAGGCGGCACAATCGGTGACATCGAAAGCCTTCCCTTCCTTGAGGCGATAAGACAGTTCAGGTATGATGTAGGGCGTAACAGCGTCATTTATGTACACCTGACGTTAGTTCCGTATATACCGGCTGCCGGCGAGTTGAAGTCCAAACCTACGCAGCACAGCGTAAAGGAGTTGCGGGCGATAGGTATCCAGCCGGATGTCCTGATATGCAGAACAGACCGCCCGCTTTCTCAATCAGTGAAAAAGAAAATAGCTCTACACTGTAATCTCGAAATGGAATCTGTAATCTCTGCCCGTGATGTGGAATCAATTTACGAAGTTCCCGTCGTCCTTAGTGAAGAAGGTATTGACAGCCTGATAGCGCGTAAACTCGATCTCGATACCCCATCTCCTGACCTCTCGAAGTGGGTCAACGTCGTCAGGAAGATCAAAGAGCCTGAAGATACGGTAACTATTGCGATGGTCGGGAAGTACGTCAATCTCAAGGATTCTTACAAGAGTCTGAACGAGGCGCTTATTCATGGCGGTATCGCCAGCAGCGTCAGGGTCGAAATTCAGTGGGTCGATGCTGAAGAGATAGAGCGCGATGGGGCAGAGAGGCTTCTTGACGACGTTGATGGTATTCTTGTACCAGGTGGGTTCGGCGAGCGCGGTATAGAGGGAAAGGTTGAAGCCGTGAGATATGCGCGTGAGAAAAAGGTCCCTTTTCTCGGCATCTGTCTCGGAATGCAGTGTGCGGTCATAGAATATGCGCGCAATGTCTGCAAAATGCGCAACGCAAACAGTTCGGAGTTCGACCGGGACACCGAATTTCCTGTCATATATCTGATTGAAGAATGGTATGATTTCAGGAGAAAAATGGTACAGCGTAGAGATCTCGGTTCCGACAAGGGGGGAACCATGCGCCTTGGGGCATATCCCTGCGTGCTTGAGGAAGACTCTTTTGCTTATCAGGCCTACGGGGTAAGAGAGATAGAGGAGCGCCACAGGCACAGGTACGAATTCAACAACCGATATATGGATCAGTTGAAAGCCGGCGGGCTCAGGATCAGCGGACTCAGTCCGGATGGTCAGCTTGTGGAAATAGTCGAGATTGAGAATCATCCCTGGTTTTTGGGTTGTCAGTTTCATCCCGAATTCAAATCGAGGCCGCTGGAGCCTCACCCACTCTTCAGGGCGTTCGTGAGGGCTGCATACAATGAAAAGAAGCTGTTGTTTCAGAACCCGTCTATAGATCAAATGGAGGTGCTTAATGAGTGAAATTGTTGATGTTCTTGCAAGGGAGATAATCGACAGCAGAGGGAATCCTACGGTAGAAGTTGATGTGCTTCTTGAAACCGGCGCTTTTGGAAGGGCAGCCGTTCCATCAGGGGCATCCACGGGTCAGCGTGAGGCACTTGAGCTCAGGGACGGGGGCAAGCGTTTCTCCGGCAAGGGAGTTGAAAAGGCCGTCAAGAATGTTAATGAAAAGATTGCCCCCAGGATTATCGGTATAGAAGCCACCGACCAGGCATTTCTGGATGAATTCATGATATCCCTTGACGGCACAAAAAATAAAAGTAAACTGGGCGCAAATGCCATTCTGGGTGTTTCACTTGCGGTTGCTAAAGCGGCGGCCATGGAATCTGATCTTCCCCTCTACAGGTATATCGGCGGATCGGGTGCACGTGATCTTCCTGTGCCCATGATGAACATACTTAACGGAGGGGCGCACGCCGATAATAATCTTGATATCCAGGAGTTCATGATCATGCCGGCCGGCGCAAAGTCTCTGCGTGATGCTGTACGGACAGGGGCCGAGGTCTTCCAGAGCCTGAAGGGTCTTCTGAAGTCGAAGGGACTGAGCATAGCCGTCGGCGACGAGGGCGGATTTGCCCCTAATCTGCAGTCGAACGAAGAGGCGCTGGTTCTTATCATGCAGGCGATAAGAAAGGCTGGATATAAACCAGGCAAGGACGTTTTTCTTGCGCTTGATGTGGCTGCATCCGAACTTTACTCGGGCGGCAAGTACAGGTTTGAAGGCAAAAAGGTAAGCTCCGGAAAACTGATCGATTTTTACGAGGATCTTATAGGCAAGTATCCTGTCGTGTCGATTGAGGACGGTCTGTCGGAAAATGACTGGGCAGGTTGGGAGAAGATGACGGAGAGGCTCGGCGGGAAGATTCAGATTGTAGGTGATGACATCTTTGTAACGAATCCGGAGATATTCAGTAAGGGTATTGAAAGGGGGATAGCCAATTCCATACTCATAAAACTGAACCAGATCGGGACGCTCACCGAGACGCTTGAAGCTATAGAGATGGCCAAAAGAGCCGGGTACACGGCCGTTGTCTCACACCGTTCGGGTGAGACCGAAGATTCCACAATTGCAGACCTCGCCGTAGCGATGAATACGGGCCAGATCAAGACCGGTTCGATGTCGAGAACCGACCGCATAGTGAAGTACAACAGGCTAATACGTATCGAAGAGGAACTTCAGGAGGCCGCGAGATTCAGGGGCAGGGCGGTCTTCTATAATTTATAAGATGAAACGGGTATAATACTCTGAAAGCGGGAGACCTCGATGCGGAATGTTCGCAGGCGTCAGGTAGAGAGAAACAGCAGGGTAAGGTCGCTGGTCATAGTGACGGTGGGTGTTCTGCTGATGATATATCTCACGATCGATTTAGTAGCCGGTGAGAATGGACTTCTCAGATATCTGGAGCTTAAATCCGTAAGGGATCAGCTTGCCGCCGAGACCGTTTCCCTGAAACAGCATAACCGCGATATCCGTTCACAGATAGAGGCATTTGAGAATGAACCTGAACGGATTGAAGAGCTCGCCCGCGAATTCGGAATGACAAAGGAAGGCGAGCTCATATTCAGATTCAGTGACTCTGAATGAGCTGTTTCTATCCCGGGAGCTTTAAATGTATGACCTTTCCATAGAGACACAGTTTTCTGCTGCCCATCAGCTCAGGGGCTACAAAGGCAAGTGTGAGGAACTTCACGGCCACAACTGGCGTGTTCAGATAACCGTCAATTCAGACAGGCTTAATGATATAGGTCTGGCCATAGATTTTCATGAACTGAAGGATATGGCGGCGGATGTCCTGTCTTCTCTGGATCATTCTTTTCTGAATGACGTATTTCCGTTCACGGAGATCAATCCATCTTCAGAAAATATTGCCAGGTGGATATACGAGTCGATGAAAAAGAAACTCTCTGATTTCCCGTGTAACGTAGCTTCTGTCACGGTCTGGGAGAGCGAAACAGCATCGGCTACATATTATGAGTAAGGCGCTGCCTGCTATTGTTCCGCATAGCATCCTTCAAGGGTGGTTTTAAGATGTGATTCAGCGCCATTAATGTCTCTGACGGCGACTATCAGTTCAAACGGGACTGACTTCTCTTTTTTCGCATCCCATGTGATGACCCCTGAACGGCTGTCGATGGTCATGCCTTCGGGACCCTTAACCAGCGAATATCTGATCTCATCGTCATCGGGGTCTGAAGCAACTACAGAAGCCCTGCACTTGTCCTTGCTGATAACGATATCGGAAAGTTCCGTCGCAACAACAGGAAAGGCGTTTAAGACTTTGACGGTATTTGTTACCGGCAGGCCCTCATTGAAATCATCCGAGGGGGTGACGGTAACGGATATCACATCTCCTCTGGTGAGTTCGAGGTCAAGAGTGTCCCCTTTTGCATTCGGCAGAATGTTGCCGTTCAGGCTCCACTCGTATTCGAGGAAAACCTCGTCTTTTTCTGTATCTTCCACAGCAACATCTGCACGGAGACGGTCTCCTTTATGGGGGATAGGTGGAACGAATTTGAATGACACGATCCTTGGAGGATAATTTGACTGGCGGACAGATGTATCGTCGTTCTGCTTCGCGTGTGATTGTAATGCCGGAGAGGTGTTTGAAGTCTGTGAAGACGTAATCTCTCTGTCCTGGCCGCTGCAGCCGGCGAGCATTATAACAAGGACTGTCAGGATAACAGGAAATCTCATCTTCTCAGTGCATCGGAATCAACTGCCACTGTCCGGCATTGCTGTCCCATTTGCAGATAGTAAATATGCCGGCCCTGTTGCCGCTGATGGAGTAAACATGATCGTTGTCACTATTTGTAAGGTAAATCACCCCGGATGCGTCCGCAAATCCGTATCCGTCGAACTCTATGTTTCTGCAGTTGCCGCAGGGAGGCACGTTTTCCTGCGGATAGGTTATAGGCTGAGCGACAAGAGGACCGTTGTCACATGCGGCCGTACCCACCTGTGGAGGGATTCCATATGAGATTGTGGTTGCAGACCCAAGAGTGTTTGTCCTGACGGGGCCATCGGCTCCGCCGGCCATCCTCGGATCAAACTCTCCGGCCTCAACAATGTTGTCTCCGTCAACGTCTTCCCATCTCCAGATACTGTAGCTGTTGGGAGGGGTAAATGTAACGAATACTTTCCTCTCTCTCAATGTCCCGTTCATTATATTGTAGTTGCCCTGCCTGATGGCCTCATGCTGTGCGAATGATATATCACTGTACAACTGGTTTAGTCCGGACTTCAGGCGGTTTTCCGGCAGGATCGTGTCGAATATTCCGTTGACCGACACGAAGGCCAGAATAGTGACGATTGACAATACAACGATCAGTTCAATGAGTGTTACGCCTTTTTCGTTTCTCACAGTTTTCTCCACCAGAGAACCCTGAAGGGGTTGACGCTCGCTGCAGAGGAGCTGAAGTCTTCATTGCCTATCTGAATTACTTCTCCACCAAAGGTGAGAAGATAAGCGTGCCTGTTTTCTATATCGATGCCGCCAACTACCGCTCCGGACAGGGTCAGCTGGTTCTCAATAGCGCCTGTAGAAAGGTTGATCTTGAGCAGTCTCCCGGAACTGGCGTTTTTCACGAGATCCGGCCTTCCGACATCCGAGTATCCGCTTGCCGTTCCTATGAAAATCATCCCATTGGAATCGATCAGCGGCGGAGACCATACCTTCTCTCCGGCCCCAAGCGTTATGGGCTGCTGCCATACAGGGGCACCGCCGGATGGCGTAATGCCGATTGCATAGATGTGGTAATGGTACGTGTCTTCATTTGGAAGACTGTCACGGCCGCCAGTTCCGAAGACTACGGCTTCTCTGTAGACCGCAACGGAGGCTCCGATAGGCTCGGCAGCGCCGACCGGATTGCCCCCTCCGTCCGAAACAGTAAAGACCGGATTGTCATAGGTTATGTTCAATCCATCATTTGTCCGCAGCGCCCACAGTCTGCCCTGCATGTCACCGAATATAACGTAATCGTCAGTGCCGTTATGGTCTATGTCCATCAGGACAGGAACCGCCGGAGTCTCGTTCACTCCCTCAGCGTCACCCGTATATAATATTTTTGTGCTCCACCTAATATCCCCGGTGAGGAAGTCAAGGGCGAAGGCGCTCAGGCCCCATACATCCTTGCTTCCCGTGTTGACGGGATTGACCCATTTCGAGGTAAGGAACACATAGGTATTGAGATCGACACCTACCTGCACCCTTCCTATGGCCGTTCCTTTTGCATGTCCCATGTTGATGTCGAAACTGACAGCTTCATTGTTAATGTAAGAAGAGGGGAAGCTGGTGGATGGGTAATAGTTCCTCGTAATACCCGTCGGGATAATTGTTCCCGGATACGTTCTTTCCCATAATATGCTCGGATTATATGGATCTGTCACATCAAGAGCGAAAACGATGCCCTGATTGACATTCTGAACGGAGTCACCCGGAATCTTTACCACAGCCGTGGCAACAAGGATGGTTCTGAATTCCTTGTTGCCGTCGCCGTCGATATCGATGAAGAAGTCACCGACTGAAGGCGAGGAATCAACTGAAACAGCTACCGGAAAGGTAGGACATTTGCAACCCATCGGATCGGTGGCCGGATCGCATGAAGAAATGGTTTCACCCGGATTGCAATCTGTGTATGTCTGATTCTGCAGAGCACTCAGAAGAGATGAGGGTATGTAAGCCCATATCTCTCTGCCTGTCCCGGAGTCGTATGATTCGCTGGTTGTGTCCCACGAACCCGCATAGAACGCGTGCAGCATGCCGTCGTGGTTCCCGGTATAGACAACCTTGTCTCTGTTGATTATCTGGTTGTTCGAATCCCTTATGTTGCCTGAACGGCCGACCACGGCAGGTGTGGAGTGCTCTATTCCACCAAGTCTCTTGGATATATTGCCGGTACCGTTTGGATTTATTTCAGAGGCGTCCTTCCGGCCCCTTACGGTATTTATCAATGCCTTTACAGCGTTGTCGCTAATGGAGCCATAGG
>CAZZGC010000043.1:0-8407 GCA_964653915.1 uncultured Thermodesulfovibrio sp. | reverse complement strand
ACGATATTGTCTTTTACTACCGGCTGAGCCTTTGAGTATTCATTGGGTATGATATTGAACTGCAACCCGAAGAGAGTGTTTAGAACGTACCTAATTCCGCATGTGTTGGATTTGACTTTCCCGCCGCCTTTCTTCTTTTTGGTATCGGTCCACTGGATAGTACAGTCAGTGATTATGGCGCCCAGTGTAAAACTCGACGGGGAGCAGGATGCCTTGCTGACCGATATGGGAGAGCATATGGTTAACGGAGCAGAGATGTCCGTGATGTCATTTACGGTGAGTAGCTTGGCCGGAGCAGGTGGAGCGGGCGAAAGATTGTCGGTTGGAAATGTAACGTTGATCTTTGTGATATCAAGGGCTGTTGACGTGATGTTGCCTATTATGATCGGTCCCAGCGTGAAGGACGCGGGATCATAGAGAGTGCTTTCAGTTTGTACATAAACGGTTCCATCTTCGTCGATGGCCTCGACCGGATTAGTCAGGTCATATGTAACCGTCGGGCAGTTGGAGCCTTCGGTACATCCTGAATACACCGCTTCTATTGTGACTAACGGAGACGATGATGTGGATATGTCACGGTCGAATGTCAGCTCGATATCTCTTTCAGAAGGCACCGGTGTATAGTTTTTTTCCGAGCATTGTATATATTTGTGCCCGGCAAGGTAAGATACATATCCCTGTGTAGGAGCGCCGTTGATCCGGCCACCCACGTAATAGTCGAAACCAAGAGGAGAGTAACCTGTTATGCCGGCGTCGTCCACATCGTGAATGAACCGGCTGACTGTGGTATTGTATTCATAGTCCGGAGTCGGCTGCTGGTTGGCTCTGAGGTTATGAATATGGCCGCCTGTGGGCATGTACTGCCATCCCGAACACTGTGTGAGAAAATAACTGTTGTCTTCCCATACTATTTTGTTGACATCCTGAGTGCCTCCATTTCCCTCTATTCTGGGTGAAGGTTTGTTTTTGTCCACAAGGAATCCCGTGCCTGAGACACCATTTACACTTTTACCGGGGTCGGGCACATTGTAGGAACCTTCAAGGCTTTCGATGGATGCGCACTCGAAGAACCCTGAATTGCCTGATTCGATGAACTGGCGTATCTTGCTGACTACGGCTACCTGATCTGTTGGATCGGTAACCTCATCAGCCAGTATCCAGTGAGGCGCCCAGATCAACTGGTAGTCCGAGAGACCTCCATTAATTATGTCGGTAGATGAAAGTGTGTCAAAAATCCCGAATACCCTGTTTCCAAGCCCCGATGCCTTGAGATAATCAAGCAGCACCTGAGTTGCGCCTTCACCGAGCACCGCGACTTTGGGAGGTGTCCCGCTGAGAATTTTGTCTACCTCCGCACTGAAGTCATAGTTTGCCTGGTGTATTTTGGATGATGTATATATATTGCCGCCTGCGGCTATGCCTATAATTTGTTCTGCCTGTGTCTGGATGTCCGGCGTTATATCATTGATATCTATTACGAACGGACCGCCGCTGTAATCGATCTGAGCGATACTTCCGGATGAAGAAAGGGCGGTGCTGTGGTAGATGGTAACGGCCGGATTGCTGCCACCCTTGATTATTGACATGTCAATGTCATGAGGGGTTGACTTGTTAGGCTGAATTATCCAGTAAACCGGGACTCCCAGTTTCAGCAGGTCATAGACCATTCCGTAAACATGGAATATGCCCTGATCGTCTTTGTCGGAATCGCAGTAAGACGGCTGAGTTATTACATTCGGGTCGTTGTTGGGCTGCCAGCATGGATCAACGGGGAAGATGTATGAGCCTGCGGGAAAAGTCTTTGTTCCCGCCATAGCAATTCCGCCACCGAGGATGAGAGATATGGTGACGAGTAAACTTAACAGCAATTTTATCGAGGCATTCATCTTGCCCTCCTTTAATTAAAAGATTGTCTCAGATTCATATCGACGTCACCTTCAAGGGTGCTGCCGGCATTCTTTGCATTTTGTGAAAACTGCTTGTATGGATCATTTCCGCCGGCATATATGATCATCGATTCTATTGTAGTCCTTGTTTCATTCTGCCTGGATGCGGATGCGAGTATGAGTACGACTTCATCGTTATCCGACGTAAAATCCGCATCATCATTGTTATCACGCATATATACATTGTAGGAAGAACCATTGATTGAAGGTAATGCAAGACCGGTAACCGCAGTCGTTATATTGGAGTAATCGGATATGTTCGGATAGTTGGGGTCTGCCGGATCGAGGCTGCTTCCGAGCCAGCCGCACCAGAGAGGAGGGATGCAGCTGTTGTTCCAGAGGAAGTCCCTTACTTCCTCAACCCCGCTGGTTGCCGTGTAGTGACTCTGAATTTTACGGTTCTGGTTACCGACATTTACCGTGAAATTGGTCAGCCTGTAGATCATAGCCATCGAGGCCACCATCAGCACGAGAGTAAGTCCCATCACCGCCACGAGAGCGATACCACGGTTGTCTCTGATTAATTTAGAATGCAAGGTTCTTTACCTCCACAGTTTTTGTAAATATGTCTCTTCTGAAGTTGTCGTTGAATGGTCCTATATTGACCGGCGCCACCGTTCCAAGAGTGTACGTGGTGTTGTCTGTAAATGTGTTGTCCGGGAACTGATGTCTGAGCAGTATCCATATAGTAACCGCACGTACATACGGAAGGTCATTGGGCGTCAGCGTACTTACAGTCGTAAGGGTTCCGTTATTGTTGAGTGTGTATTCGAACTGCAGACCGTCTACCCCGCCGAGACTGAAGTTGTTTCCGGCGGACATATAGATATTGTCGGTAATTCCGCCCCGGTTGCACGATGAGTCCCACTCCGACACGTGAAGATCTCTTCTTCCTCCGGTGGTATCAACAATTATTTCTTTCAGTCTCACCGTGAACAACCTGCTTCCCGCATTCAATGTCTGAGCGAGGCTGTTCTGAAGGGTGATATTATTGCCCGCGAAACTGCTTATCTGGTAAGCCTTCTGCAATATGGAAGGGGCCAGTGTATCAAAAGTGATCAGCCTTAGAGCATTTCCCCCCCCGCTCATGTCGATGTAATCTGATGATACATCTGAATCGCTGGCATTTAGGGTCAGATTGATGCTGCCCTGGACAGCGTTGTTTGCCAGTGTGAGAAAGAGTCCGTTGACACTCGTTGTCTCTATGGGGATCGATGTCAGGTAGGAGACGCTGTCATATGGAATACCGTCGGTATGCTGAAGGGAATTCACGGTCACACCGCAGTGGGTGACGTTTGGGTTGGAGCCTGTGAGAAATCCGGACATCCTCAGCTCCTCGCCGATATAATTGACTATCTTCTGACCGTTTTCGTGCAATATTTCCTTGTCGTTAATGTTGTTCATCTGCCGGGAGAAAAAAGTGAACGATGGGTACATGATGACTATAAATATGGAAAAGACCCCTACGGCAACCATGAGCTCCACAAGTGTGCTGCCGCATATTTCCGATAATATTTTTTTCATAACCCCTTCTTCACCTCTGTAGCGAATTGCTTTTGCTTGCCTTTGTATATGTATGTAACCGTGACAGAAATTCTCTGGAGATTTCCTGTATCGGGTGTTACCGCCCATACCCTGTTTAGCGTCACACCTTTCTGTACAGCCTGATCATTACCGTTGGTAATCGTGGTAATATCATCGGCAAGGAGTTCATCAAGCTTAGTGGTTAGCATTGACTGTGCCCTTGCCTTGAGAAAGTCATCGGTATCAACACTTACGGCAGTTACCATGACCGGGATAAGAGCCAGAAGTGATATACTGAATATCAAAATGGCTATCATGACCTCTATAAGAGTGAATCCGTTATTTGTCTTCATACCTGCCTGTCTGCTCATATCCTCTCCTGTCCGAGACTGTTTAATGCAAATGTAATGCCTGGTAAATATCATTTAAAATTAACGTGTTAAATATCTTTTCTTCAATAATTATGTAATCCTCTTCATAATGCTGTGTAATTCGTTTCATCTCATGCCGCTTTGCATGAGGTGAAGATAAACTATATCTAACCTATTCATTGATCGGTTTTTACAAAAAGAATCTTGAATGACCCCGGATGTCTTTTCAGAGGGGGTATGGTCATGATTTCATTTGGATGCAGAACGCGGTTATAATATTTCTCAACAAACTCGGAAGAACACTTGAAAGGAGATTCGATGGAAATTCACGAACTGGGCCGGGATATTATAAAACGGGCACTCCGTAAAGGTTGCGATCAGGCAGAAGTATATATAAAGGAAAGCAGCGGCATCTCGGCTGAAGTTAAGGATGGAGAGGTCGAGGCGCTGGAGGCGTCGAAAGACTTTGGTTTTTCGCTGCGTGTTATGAAGAACAAACGGCTTGGATTTGCCTTTTCGACCGACGTAGATGATTTTGATGTGATTATTGATAAAGCGGTGGAGTCTGCTGATTATACCGCCGGAGATAAATATAACGAATTGCCTGATGCAGGTGCAGTATCGGATGTTCAGATATATGATGAGGCATCAGCGGCAATGACAGAGGAGGAGATCATCGGTTTGGCGCTGGAACTCGAGAGGTCGGCAAGGGATTATGACGAGAGAATCAGGAAAGTCAGGAAATCCGAGGTGGGGGCTGGAACCGGCCGGACACTGATAGTAAACTCCAGGGGTGTGGATGCGTCGTATCGGAGCAGTTACTGTTCGGCTCATACAACTGTTATAGCTGAAGACGGCAAAGGCGATTCCCAGATGGGATGGGACTATGCGGGCAGCCGGAGGAGGACGGAGATTGACGTTGCATTGATAGGTCGTTCCGCAGCACAGAGGGCGATAGAGTTGCTTGGATCCAGGAGGATCGGAGCTGTCAAGGTTCCGGTGATACTGGTTGATCATGTTGCTGTAGATTTCCTTGAGATACTCAGCGCATCACTTTCGGCTGATGCGGTACAGAAGGGCAGATCCTTTCTCCATGGGAAGGTTGGACAGCAGGTAATGAGTTCGATCCTGAATATAGTGGATGACGGATCTATTCCCTGGGGTGTCGGCACGTCACCTGTTGATGATGAGGGTGTGCCGTCGGGAAGAAAGTTACTTATAGAAAACGGGGTGCTTAAGGGATTTATACATAACACTTATACAGCAAAGAAAGATGGCACATCATCCACAGGAAATGCGGTCAGAAGCGGGGCTACAAGTCTGCCCGGTGTGGGCGTAACAAACTTCTTTATCGAGAGCACAGGCACCCGGTCACGGTCTGAACTGGTTTCCTCAATGTCCAAAGGGCTCGTGATACTGAGTGCTATGGGCGTGCATACGGCCGATCCTATATCGGGCGATTTTTCTATCGGGATTTCGGGCATCTGGATAGAAGACGGTAAAGAGAGTTTTCCTGTAAAGGAGGCTGTTATCTCCGGGAATATTCTCGATCTGTTCCGGAAGGCTGAAGAGACAGGTTCCGATCTGAGGTTTTACGGCGGCACCGGATCGCCGAGCCTGCTTGTCGGAGAGATGGACATAAGCGCGTGAGGTGCATAGTGAATGCTATAGTTGAATTCACGGGGTTTATTGGTCGAATGAGACGTTCATTGATCGGGTTCAGCCCGGGATTGCTGATTATTATCGTGTGTATTATCGGCATTATTTTGTTCGGCGATCCTGAGGCCTTTGCTCTTATAGGTTTGAAGGAAGGAGATAAGCCACCGGCCGTATCTCTGCAGGATCCCGAAGGCCGCACTGTCGATGTATCCGCTATTTACGGCAAGAAACCGGTGATATTCATTTTGTGGGAACTTACGACCAACGAGGCTTTCATCAATTACTCAAGAGAAGAGCTGAGGTTTATGAATGATTATTATCGCAAGTATCACGAAAAATACGGGCTGGAGATTATCGGAATATATACCCCGGTTGACGAGAACACTGTAACAGAAAAGGAAATTGAAGCTGTCAGAAAAATCGCGTCTGATGACGGTATAGAGTTCCCTTTGTTGATAGATAAAGGCTTCAGAACTTTCAGGGATTTTGGGGTCATAGCATTGCCTTCTACAGTAATGCTGTCACGAGCGGGAGAAATATATTTTATCTATCCGAGTTTTCCTGTTATGGCACGGCAGATATTTGAAGAAAAAGTCGCGGAACTGGTCGGCCTTAAGAGGCCACGGAAAGTGCGGGAAGCTGAGCAGCAGGCAGAAGCCGTAAAAAGATCGGAACGGCTGTACAAATACGCCCTTCGGCTTTACAGGAAGGGGATGATTAAGCAGGCCATTTCTCCTTTAAAAAAATCGATTATGCTGGATCAGAGTTTTTCCCGCTCCAGAAATCTTATGGGTATTCTGGCATGGATGAACGGCAGTATCGACAGTGCAGAGAAAGAATTTGCCGCGGCTTATAAAATCGATAGTGGCAACATGGATGCGGTTTTCAACAGGGGTCTTGTTCTCCTGGACAGAGACCGGCTGGATGAAGCCGAAAAATATTTCAACGAGGTAGTCGAAGGAAAGCAGCATAAAGCGCAGGCTTACTATATGCTTGGAATAATTGCTGCCAGGCGGGGAGATTATGATACGGCTGAACAGAACCTGAAGATGGCAAAAGCCGTAATTCAGAGGGATCTGGAACAAACTCAGACCGCAAAGTTTTCCCGGAAGCTCGAGGTATCTATTTTATATGCGCTTGCTTCCATTTATGAGCACCGGGGTGATGGGGCCAGGGCGCTGGCCTTGCTTAAAAAAGCATTTTTGCTTCGCTCAGGCCTCTCGACGAATGACGAGGGTTTTGTTTTTGGCAAAATAAGAGAGTTTGTTATATATGAATAGAATTTTTCCGGATTTTGTCATTTTGCCGCTCGGATTATTATTGTTGATTGTATTTGCTTCTCACCTGGAGGCATCCACATTCGATTCAGCGGCGGAGTTCAATGCGCATTCGGCAAAGGCTGAGTCGTGCACTGTTACGGAATGCCATGGAAGTTTATCAAAGATGCCCGTTGTGCACAGCCCTGTCGTAAATAATGATTGCATCACCTGTCATAGGGCCGAACGTTACCCCTTCAGGTATGGACTCGTTGATGATACACCGGATCTGTGCCTTTCGTGTCACGGTTCACTTGCTGTAAGGATAGCAGATTCAAAATATGTTCACGGACCGGTAAAAAGTGGAGACTGCTCATCCTGTCATGATCCTCATGCTTCAAAGGAACCGTTCATCCTTAAAAGGCCCTACGGAAAACTCTGTGTAACTTGTCATAAAGTTAAGGGCCTCTTCAGAGGCGGTGTAATCCATAAGCCTGTACGGGACGGCAACTGTGGACTTTGCCATGATCCCCATGCGTCCGATCTGCCATCGAGGCTTACCGGGCAGGGAGCGAATCTTTGTATTGAGTGCCACGAGGAGATGGTTCCGAATCTGTCTTCCGGCTCCGTTCATGAACCACTTCTTTCACAGGGCTGTACCTCATGCCATGATCCACACAGCGGCAATGAAATATTGCGTTTGAAGCTGAAGCCGGACATCCTCTGCTTTTCATGTCACAAAGACAAGGCAAACGAAGTCCAGCAATATACTGTCAAACACAAGCCGGCTTTAGACGGCAGGTGTACATCCTGTCACAACCCTCACTATTCAGGGGTTCGGAACTTACTTAAAGACCGCGTAGATAATCTCTGTGTTCAGTGTCACAGGGAAAGCACCGAGTGGGCTTCGAGGAGATTCAGACATGGCCCTGTCATCCAGGGAAACTGTACTGCATGTCATAATCCTCACGGTTCGGATAATCCCTTTATTCTGAAGCTTTTTTTCCCGCACAGGTTCTACGCGTCTTTTGAAGCCGGAAAGTACGAGCTCTGTTTTGCCTGTCACAAGCAAGCCCTGGTAAGCCGGGAGAGCGCAAAGAACGCAACGCGATTCAGAAATGGTGAATTGAATCTTCATTGGCTGCATGTTAACCGAAAGAAAGGCAGAACGTGCCGGGCGTGTCATGATGTACACGCCTCGAATCAGGAAGGAAGGATTAGGGACGAATTCCCTTATGGCGGTGCTTCAATTCCTATATTCTACTCAAAAAGCCCCACAGGCGGAACATGTACACCCGGATGTCACCGTGAAAAAAAGTATGACCGCCTTAAAAGTATCAGGAACTGATCCGGATTGGACACAGTTTGGCGGCAGTTGTGAGTTAAATATCCTTGAAGACCTTGGCGAGCGATTCACCCGCCACATGTATCTTCCATTCATTCAGATAGCCGAAGGGTGTTTCTGTTATGGAAAAGCCTGACGTCTCAAGTCGCTCCCTGACTTCGGAGACGAGTTCCGACGTAAATTCAGGCGGGGCTTTGGATCTGGACAGGTGATTGAATGAGTGCATCACGACGTTCTTTGTGCCGAACTTGCCTGCCAGCCACTTTATGTTCTTGAGGAACTTCTTGCGTACACTGTCTCTTCTTT
>CAZZGC010000042.1:0-17943 GCA_964653915.1 uncultured Thermodesulfovibrio sp. | reverse complement strand
ATTGAGCTTCTTCAGGGCGTTTACAGCCCTGGAATATGTTCCTTTGCCACGCTGCGAATCCACTCCATCTTCCGTGTAGCAGGGCAGCGAAGCAATAATATGCACCTTGTTTGAAGCAAGAAATTCGGGAATTTCTTCGAATCCATCCTCGGTATAGATTGCGAGGTTTGTGCGGACAATGACCTCCCTGCTGCCGTTGCTGCAGGACCGCACAAGGTATTTGAAATGCGGATTCATCTCGGGAGAGCCGCCGGTTATGTCTATCATCCTGATCTGTGGATGTACATTGGCAATCTCTATAATCTCTGTTATAACCGACAGAGGCATCATTTCGTCTCTCTCCGGAGATGCCTCTACATGGCAGTGTACGCATCGCAGGTTGCATTTGTATCCCATATTGACCTGCAGTGTTGATACCGTATCAGCCATGAGGGGATAACGACCATGTTCCTGAAGTTTCTTATCAAAGATATTCATCACTCTAAGCTCTTGACTCCAAACTCTTAACTCATGAAAGAGCCTTCCAGGGGGCTCCCCGGAAGGCTCTTTCATTAAACTTACCTCGGCCAGACAAAGGCATTCCTGTCACCGAAGATATCCTTCGGGAGCCTCGGCCTGGAGTTAACCGGAAGCGGTGCGATGCCGTTTGGGCCGAACCACTTCTGGTATATCTTTTCGTAAGTGCCGTTGGCAAGGAGGTTCTGAAGCGCGAAGCTTGCAGTATCCCGCCACTTGCTGTCATTAGGCGGTGTACCTATACCATAGAGACCGGGGCTGAAGATCGGGCCTACCGGCTCGTAGTTGACACCTTCCGCGCCTGCAACACCGGCAATAATCGGTGTATCCTGAATGTAGGCGTCGACCTTACCCTGTTTCAGGGCGAGGAAGCATTCCGCGTTATTCTGGAATGACTTGATGATGAACTTCTTGTTGCAACCAAGCTCTTTCAGATAATCCTGGCCAGCGAGATAGGCATTCGAACCCTGCGTGACGGCCATGACCTTCCCGCAGATATCCATGGGGCTTTTGAATCTTCCCTTCTTTGCATAGAAGATCTTGCCGGTCCAGAGATAAGGCGGCTCGGCATAGTCAATCTGCTCATCACGGCTCCGTGTATGACTCATGCTCCTGATGGTGAGGTCGATCCTCCGGTTTGCGAGGAAGGCGATTCTTGTCTTGTTGTTGACAACAACCCATTCAACCTTTAGCTTCTTGCCCATAATGTTGCCGATCTCTTCGGCCATCGCCTTGGCGAGATCGATATCAAATCCCTTGAGTTCACCATCCTTCGGATCGATGAGGCTCAGTGGGGGAACATCAGTACCGTGCCCGATTCTGACCACACCTTTTTTCTTGACCTTGTCATAGATCGACTTTGCAGCGACAGCGGATGAGACCAGACCCATCATAAGCGCCAGTACAACCAATACTGCGAGACTGCTTCTTTTCATCTGACTTCTCCTTTCCTGAAGTTATAGTTTAAGAGCCGGATGGCCCTGTTCGGAATTAAAAGTGCTCTTGACTGAACCTTGATGATATGGGACTGAGGAGTCTTCATTAGTTTGTTTAAAAAAGCACTTGTACTGATTGCAAGACCGATGCCATTGGAATAATTCTTATAAATCAAGTTATTATGAGATGGAATAATGGACGAAGCTGTGCAACTTTTGAACAGATGATTACAAACTGAACAGTGGCTGCTCAGTCTTTACCGAGCCTGGCCCTGAGGGTATTGCGGGATATTCCGAGGAGCTTCGCTGCAGCGACCTGGTTGTTGTCACACATTGCGAGAACCTTCCGGATAAAATTCTTCTCAAATGAAGCAACCGCTTCTCTGTAAATTCCGGGACCGCTTTTATCGATAAGCTGCTCCACCAATCCGTTGATGATACTTTCTGCCGATCTCCCACCGGATGCGGCAGGCTGAGCCGCCGGTCGCCACTCACAGTCTTCTGCTGTTAGCAGCTCTTTCTGGCAAAGGATCATCCCCTTTTGAATGACCGCCTGAAGCTCCCTGACGTTTCCTGGCCAGTGATAACGCCTGAACTCCTCCAGCAGGCCGGGCTCTATCCCCATGACATTCTTCCCCAGGTCCCCATTGAAGCGGCGTATAAAATAACTGACCAGGTGTTCTATATCATCCCTTCTGTCCCGGAGAGGCGGAATATCGATCGTGACGACGTTTAACCGCCAGTACAGATCTTCTCTGAATTTCTCCTCTTTCATGAGGCTGTCGAGGTCCCTGTTGGTCGCCGCGATAATGCGTACATCCGTTGTAATGCACTCCTTGCCTCCAAGCCGTTCAAAACATCCGTCCTGAAGCACCCTCAGCCACTTGGACTGTATAGAGACCGGCATATCACCTATCTCGTCCAGAAACATCGTCCCGCCGTCACACTGCTCAAACTTGCCGATACGTCTCATGGCAGCCCCGGTAAATGCCCCCTTTTCATGGCCGAACAGCTCGCTCTCAAGCAGTGTCTCGGGTATTGCCGAGCAGTTGACAGGCAGGAATACCCTGCCGGCCCTGTCGCTGTGCTGATAGATAGCCCTCGCTATCAGTTCCTTCCCCGTACCCGTCTCACCACGCAGAAGAACTGTCACATCCGACCTCGACACCTGTCCTATCTTCTTGAAAATATCGACCATCTGCGGACTCCTGCCGACGATTTTGTCACCCGGTTCCTCTGCAGACTCATTGAATGTCACGGGTACGGAGATCTTTCTGTCCATCAGCGCCTTTTCGATCAGCTCAAGCAGGGTTCTGTTTTCGAACGGCTTTGCCAGATAATCGTATGCACCGAGCTTCATAGCCATGATGGCCCTTTCAGATGTACTGTGTGCCGTCATCATGATGACAGAGGTAGAAGGGGAGATCGATTTGACACGCCTGAGCGCCTCTATCCCGTCCATTTGCGGCATACTGACATCCATCACCACTAAATCGGGCTTCTCCCTGCCAACGGCCTCTATCGCCTCGATGCCGCTCCCTGCCGTCAGCACATCATAGCCCTGCCTGCCGAGGATCTTTTTGAATGAATGGCAGACCGCTTTTTCGTCGTCAACTACCAGTATCTTGTCCATCTTCCCTTTTTACCGGCAACCTCACCGTGAATACTGTCCCTGAGCCTTCGTTGCTGTTGAAAAACAACCTCCCTCCGTGTGACTTCACTATATTATACGCGATCGAAAGACCGAGCCCTGTTCCCCCCTCTTTAGTGGTAAAGAACGGGTTGAATATTTTCGATCTTATATCCTGAGGAATACCTTTTCCACGGTCCCAGACCATGATCTCTACATATCCCTCGTCAGACTTGCCTGATATTCGTATTTCGCCGCCATCGGGCATCGCATGGACAGCATTGATTACGAGATTAAGTAACAGGTGCTCGAGCATCGACCGGTCTGCCCTAATAACCGGAAGTGTCTCGATCATCTCCTTATGTACTGTAATGCCCGCATTTTCTATATCATACGTAGCAAGTGCAATCACGCGTTCGATGACATCTTCGATGCTGACATCTTCGAGACGCAGGCCGCGTTCGCGAGCAAATCCCATGAAGTTTTCTATTATACTCTCCATCTTCTCTATCTCCCCGGTGATGACCTCCGCATCTTCCGGTGTCATGTCGGGCTGCTCACGGAACGCCTGAAAGAGCATCTTCAATGACGTAAGGGGGTTTTTGAGTTCATGTGCAAGTCCAGCAGAAATCTGGCCTATCGATGCAATCTTTTCGGCCTCTATCAGGTGCGTATAGGTGTAAGCCTCTTCCATCTTCTTTCTCGCATCCTTGAGCTGCATCGAGAGAGTGTTGAAGCTGCGCGCGAGATAGCCCATCTCATCTCCGTATCTGACATCTACTCTCTCGCCGTATTCCCCCCGGCCGAGGACCTTCGTGAATTCAACAAACTTGCTGATCGGTTCCGTAATAAGCTTGCCGAATATGAGTGATGCAGCTATACCGAGCAGAATGACAAACATGATGGCTGGAACGGTTACATTCCTGAGCCTCAGAAGTGTCTGACGCAAACCATCCTCTCTGATCCCGAGATGCAATTCGGACTTCGAACCATCAAAGACCTTTACCGCTACATCCCTGATAAGACCCTTTTCGGTGTCAAGGAGCCTTATCTTCACCGGTGATTCACCAAGGGGATTCCAAGAGAGCAGATCAGGAGGATATCCGTTATTGAACGTGTGTGAGAATATAGTGCCGTCATCCCTGGTCACGAATATGTACTCCACATCTCTCTCCTTGTCCATTACATCCTCAAATGCGCGGGATGTGCTGAAATAATCCTTTCGCACTATACTGTCGGCAATTCTGTCTGAAAGATTGCGTGTGATGGACAGCGCACGTTTTTCCAGCTCATGCCGGAAAGCGTCCTTTATTACTCCCCTTATCGAAAGGGTCACGAGGGCGCCGACGCTGACAACTATCAGCACCGTAAAAAGGGTTATCTTGCCACGCAGTGTCATTGTCAAAGCATACCGTATTTTTCTGCAAGCTTCCTGACCTTTTCAAACTCCGCCTCGTCGATGACGGTAAATCCCAGGGGCATCGCAGTCCTGTCCCAGTCAACCAGCATCTTCCGGTGCCGGCCGGCCGGGTCAAATGCAAGCAGTGCAGACTTAAGTTCACTGACTATTTTCGGGTCCAGAGACGGACTGCAAGCTATCACACTACTTGGGTACGGGGGAGAGAGCTTTATGATCGATATCTTCCCCTCTGATGCAAGCCTGCCGGCTATCACCTCCTGAACACCCGCCGCATCGCAGCGTCCGTTCATCACCTCGCTTACCGCGTTCATGTGAGAGCCTGCGTATATGTATCTGTTCAGACGCTCCAGAGTAATGCCATCCTGCTCAAGCATGTATCGCGGGATCAGATGTCCCTGTGCCGACATCGTCGCACCGAAAGCAAAGCATCTGCCTGCAAGGTCCTTTACAGAGGAGATGCCGCTGTCGGCCCGGACGATGATAGCTGCACGGTCCCTCGGATCCCCCTCCGCATTGACACCGCTTACCAGGTACCGGATTCCGTACTTCCGGGCCCCGATAACATAGCTGAGGGTTCCAAGCGCTCCGAAGTGTGTGACGCCTGTACCGAGATTTTCCACTGTATCCTCGTATCGCTCTGTAAACCTGATACGAAAGTGCCTGCCCGTGATATCTGTGAGGTACCGGAGGAATGGTGTATAGATCATGACCTCATCCCGCGGCCCCAGTCTCAGATCAAAACCGAACCACAGTGTGTTTGGAAGCAAGGACCTGGTCTCCAATGCCTTGTCGCCTGCCCGTGCCGACAGGCTGACCTTCTTGGGTGTCTCTTGTTCTGTGCATCCGATCATGAATACCAAAAGCAGAATGAATGCAAGAACCCGGTAGAGATACTGACGCATTCATTTATTATAACTCACATACACAAGTCCCGAAGTATCAATAGCGTCTCAAACTTGCTCAAGAGTAGAGAAAAGATTGGGAAAAAGTAGAGGAAAGGTGGAGTTTGAAGTTTAGCGATACGCCCATACTCTCTTTGCCGCATTGGGCCTGGGGGGCATGGCCTGTAACAAGAGAAAGTAGTGGGTGACAGGTGGGACGTGATAAATTGTATGAATTAAGTGATAAGATAAAATAAATCATGTCTTTGGATCTTACACTCTTCAGAAACGCAGCCCGTCTTATCGATAAGGGAGAGATCGATACCGTAACATCACTCTACGGGTCGTCTGCAGCCCTGCTGTTTTCGATGCTGAATCAGTCTGCAGTTATCATACTTCCAACCGACGTATCTGCAGAAGACTTCGGCCGGGACTGCAGATTCTGGTCTGACGTCCTGAACATGCGTCCTCCGGTTTGCGTTACATTTGAAGATCCCCTGCAAGGCATCGACCGGATGCGGCACATCTACGGAGGAACAGAAAAAAAGCTCATAACATCTGCCGCTTCAATAACTGTTCCGCTATGGGAAAAAGACAACTTTCCGATCTTTACGTTCCTTACAGGCACGGAGATAGAAAGAGAGTCGGTGGTAAGGAGATTAGCGGGACTGGGCTATCTCGCTATGCCGGTCGTATCCAGGGAAGGCGAGATGAGCCTCAGGGGCGGTATCCTTGATATCTTTCCGCCCGGCGAAGAAAATCCGGTCAGGATTGAGTTCTTTGGTGACGAGATCGAATCCATACGTTACTTTGATATTGATTCGCAACGATCTGTCAAGCAGATCAGCAGCATCTCTATCTGTCCGGTAAATCTGCCTGATACCGGGCCGACGCTGTTAGAAATATTCGGTGATGAACTCGTCGTATTGAAAGAGCCTGCAGCAATGCGCAAGCGACTTGATGATATGGATGTAATACTGGCCGGACGTATCCAGGTTACTTTTATGACGTTGCCGCTTGAAAACGAAGGACTGAATGCCGGCGTTGGCGGACTTGCCGGTCTCGGCCTCCTGCCGGGTGAGCGGAAATCTGTCGAAGACTTTGTACGGCGGGCAGCCGGGCTTTCAAAGGAGAATAATTTACTGATCACCTGTTCGTCCGACACACAGGCCCGAAGGGTCAGGGAACTTTTCCTGGAGCAAGACCTGGAAGCACCGGTTATCCAGAGAAGCAATGTTCGTATAGACAGCAGACCGCTGCGCATCGTTGTCGGCGATCTCAGTGCCGGCTTCTCACTTGGGAATCTCATAATCATTGCGGATCAGGATATCTTCGGACCACGTCCGGCCTACAGACCGCTCAGGAAATCAAGGGTCTCACAGCTCATAACCTCTATAGAGGATTTCAACGAGGGAGACTACATAGTCCATCTCGACCACGGTATCGGAAGATTCATCGGACTCAGAAAAGAGCGCATCGAGGAGTATGAAAGTGATTTCATAGTTCTCGAATACAGGGATGGCGCCCGGCTCTTCCTGCCCCTCGACAGGATCAATCTGATACAGAAATATCATGCACCGGAAGGCGCAGCACCCCGCATCGACAAACTGGGCGGCAAGACATGGCAGCAGACCAGAAAACGTGTGCGTAAAAAGGTCAGAGACATGGCAGAGAAGCTCATCAGGATATATGCCAGGCGGAACGCTGAAAAGGGTACGGCTTTCTCACCCGATACCGAACTGCACAGAGAGTTCGGTGGATTCTTCTCTTTCGAAGAGACACCCGATCAGTTGACATCCATATCCGAGATACGGAAGGACATGGAAGAGCCTGTACCCATGGACAGGCTTCTCTGCGGTGATGTCGGATACGGCAAGACAGAGGTTGTGATGCGTGCATGTTTCAAAGCGGTGTTTGATGCGAAGCAGGTAGCGGTCCTCGTGCCCACTACAATTCTTGCGGAGCAGCATTTCGAGACATTCAGGATGCGCTTTGCCGCGTTCCCGGTGCGCATCGACTACCTGAGCAGATTCAAGAGCAGGGCTGAACAGAAGAAGACCCTGAAGGCACTCGCAGCCGGGGAGATCGATATAATCATAGGCACTCACCGGCTCCTTGCAAAGGATGTGGTATTTAATGATCTCGGCCTTCTTGTCGTGGATGAAGAACACAAGTTCGGAGTCGCTCACAAGGAAAAAATCAAGGCGATAAAATCAAATGTGGATGTACTGTCGCTTTCCGCCACCCCGATACCGCGCACTCTGCATATGGCCCTTTCCGGAATAAGAGGCATGAGCGTAATTGAAACGCCGCCTGAGGAACGGCTCTCGGTTAAGAGCATCGTGGCCAGATTTAGTCCTGATATCATACGGGAGGCCCTTCAGAAGGAGTTCGACCGGGGAGGACAGACATATTTCGTTCACAACCGGATCAAAGATATATATGAAATCGGCAATCTTATTCAGCGGCTTCTGCCGGCAGGAAAGATAGGTGTCGCGCATGGCAGGATGAGAGAAAAGGAGCTCGAAGAGGTTATGAAGAAGTTCTTCCATCACGAAATCGATGTCCTTGTTTCTACCGCCATAATTGGTTCGGGGCTCGATATAGCTACGGCAAACACGATAATAATTAACCGCGCGGACAGATTCGGACTGGCAGACCTCTATCAGCTTCGGGGGAGAGTCGGGCGATCGAATGTAAAGGCATACGCATATTTCCTCATCCCCGGGGAGGATCTGCTTACAGAAGAGGCCCGAAAGAAGATTCAGGCGATCCAGGAGCTGGGGTATTTAGGTGCGGGCTTCCGGCTCGCGTTGAAGGACCTGGAGATCAGGGGCGCAGGCAATCTGCTCGGGGCTGAACAATCGGGGCATATAGAGGCGGTGGGATTCGATATGTACATGGAGATGCTGGAGTCGGCCGTGGCTGAGTTAAAGGGCGAGAAAATGCCGCCATCGGTGGAGACCGTTATAGACCTGAAGGTAAACGCCGGCATCCCCGAAGATTATATAGATGATCCGGCCGTGAGACTAAGCATTTACAGGAGAGTTGCATCGGTAAAGGATATCAATGCGCTGGACAGACTGAGGGAAGAACTGAAGGACCGGTTTGGGACACCAGGCGATTCGACAGACCGGCTTCTTGATATCATGGAACTACGAATACTCTCAAGCAAACTGATGATAACATCCATTAAGAGGACCGCCGGACGGATACAAATAATATTCTCGTCCGAAACGCCCCTCCGTTCAGAAAGCCTGTTTGCGCTGCAGGAAAAAAGAAAAGGCCGCATCAAATTCCTCCCCGAAGGGGGCGTTGAACTCGACCAGCGCGACAGGGCATGGCCCGAGGTTTTCGGGGAAATCAAAGACCTGCTGAAAGAGCTGCTGGAAGCGTTTGATTTTCAAAATTAATAAGCTTTATACTTAAAGTACATGATTTCCGTTGTCATCCCCACTTACAACTCATCAGGATTCATCGATGGCCTGCTGGAATCGGTCTTGGGACAAGCCGTGAAGGACATGGAGGTCATCATAGTCGATGACTGCTCCACTGACGATACACTCGAAAAGGCCGGAAAATATCCGGTCAGAATAATCCGCATGGACAAAAACGGTGGACCTGCGCGCGCGCGGAACCGGGGCGTGAGGGAGGCAAAAGGCGATATAATATTCTTCCTCGATTCGGATGTCGTCCTGCTTGACGGATCGATAAAGGAAGTGAAAAAGTTTTTCCGGGAAAACCGCGATGCAAAGTGCGTCATCGGGGTATGCTCAACAGAGCCGCTGAATCCGGGTTTCGTGTCTGAATACATGGCACTGTTTGAGTATATTCACCTCATCGACAAACAATTTAAACCTGTGAGCGTCTTCGCTCCTCGGTGCGGGGCGATAAAGAAGGACTTTTTCCTTGATATCGGAGGATATGATGAAAATTACGGTGGTGCGGATGTAGAGGATTTCGAGCTTGCAAGAAGAATAAATCAGGTGGATCAGATAATCCTCGATCCGAAAATCATGGTGAAGCATCAGTTCGCCGACTTTCGGCAGGCACTGAAGATATATTTCAGACGAACAGTTATGTGGGTGCACCTCTTTTTCCAGCAGAAGGAACTCGACAATGCCGGCCCTACATCGCCGTCAAACGGCCTTGCGGCGATCTCTGCCTTTCTGAGTGCAGGCGCCCTGCTGCTGTCGCCTGCCTATGATGCAATGGAGATCATATTCTGGCTCCTTATCATCGCCTATCTGTTTTTCAACATCAGATGGTGGAACTTCATGCGCAAGCAGAAAGGTCTTGCTTTCGCCCTGAAGGCCCTCCCTCTGAATTATATGCTCGGGATAGAGATCGTACTTTCTGCCGCATACGGCGTCATTACCTATCCTTTCTCGCGGGGCAGGGGACCCGCCGCCACCGGCAAAAAGAATACCAATCTGGTCGTACTCGCCTACGCCAATGCAAGCCCGTTTCCGTATCATGCATGGACACCTCTGGCGATACTCGCTCTCGGCACTTACCTGGAAAAACACGGTATAGAGGTCGAGTATTTCGATGAGCGAATTCATCACAGAAAACGTTTTGAAGAGCTTGTTGCTAAAAGACCGCTCATGATCGGACTCTCTACAATGACCTGTTTCCAGATAAAGAACACTCTGCGTCTTGCAAGGATCGCCCGGAGGATGTCGCCCGATACACCGCTGGTATGGGGCGGAACCCACCCCTCGATGATGGCTGAGCAGACACTGGAATCGGAATATGTGGATTTCGTGATAAAAGGCGAGGGAGAGCAGACACTGCTTGAGCTCGTTCATGCGCTTCGGGAAGGCCGCCCCGAATTCTCTGATATTAACGGTCTCGGCTGGCTCAGAGACGGCAAGCCTGTAATCAATCGGGACCGGGATTTTCTGGATATTAACGATCTGCCCTTTCCCTATGAAGGCAAGGGCAAGGAAATTCTCCTCGAATACATCCGCAGATCCGGGGATACCCTCGAGAATATAGGCTACGAATCATCCCGTGGCTGCCCCCACAAGTGCGGCTTCTGCTACAACGTTTATTTCCACAAGAACGTCTGCAGGGTCAAGACCACCGAAAAGGTAAAGGAAGAGCTTGTCAAGCTAAGAGAACTCGGTGTGAACAAGATGACCTTTTACGATGACACATTCCTTGCTGGTAAAAAGGATATGATGCGCAACATCCTGCCTCTTCTGAAAGATATGGACTTCAAGTGGATCGCCAACGTCAGGATCAACACATTCAATGACGAACTGCTTAAACAGTTTAAGGAAAGCGGCTGTGTCTACCTTTTCTTCGGTGTCGAATCACCCGATGACGAAGTTCTGAAATTCATACGCAAGGGCCAGAACCGCCGCATGATAGATGAGGGAATCGCGACTGTATCGAAGGGGAATATACCTACTCTCTATTCATTGATTATCGGGCTTCCGGGAGAGACCGAAGAACAGATGAACCGGACTCTCGATTTTGCCGACGAGATCAGAAGGCGGCATCCTGGCGCCGAGGTGCCTATTCAGCCATACGTTCCCCTGCCCGGAACAAAGCTCTACGAAGAGGCCCTTAAATATGGCTTCAGGCCGCCTGCTCATCTTGAAGGCTGGAAAAACTTTACGAATGATGAGGTAAGAAATCCCTGGATAAAGGATCCAAAACTACTCAATGCGATCTATATCAACTCATTCCTCGCCTTCAGATACGACAGGTTCCTGAAGAACTTCTGGAGCAGTCTCATATTCGGTCCGCTCCATAAGCTGTCGCTCTGGAGATGGAAAAACAGAAACTACAACTTCTTTTTTGAACTGTATCTCTATCTGACCTACAAGCGCCTCGGCAGATTCTTCATCTGGCTTGAAAAGATGATAAAAAATCGTGGATGACGCACATATCACGCCACCGCCTCTTGACATTTGCCGCTTCAATTATTAGTCTATCAGCATCAGCCGGGGACAGGCGCTGAAGCCTCTGGACAGACGCATTACAATCGGTTACTGAACATTGTTTTACCGATACAGTGCATCATGAAGCAACGTGAGACCGGCGGAAAAGCGTTACAGTGATACCTTAGCGCCGGTCCTGCAATGCAACCTTTAGATTCACTGGTAGTAATTGATAATTATTCAACTGTCTTTACAGGGGACATGGATGGGAAGAGGATTATCATGGGGTCACATTAGAGCGGGCTTAACAGCCATAACGATTATTCTGCTTGCAGCGACTTCGGCCATTGGCAGCAGTGCTTCCATCTGGCATGAGCGGCGCTGCGAACCCTGCAGTTTCGATCCGGCTCAGACCTGCGGCTTTACGCGCACAGTTAAGTACGACGGCCAATCATGCAGTACCCATTTCAGCGAAGAGATTCCGCTCGGTATCGTTATCCCTCTGTTCTGCAATTTTCAGACACAGACAGGCTGGTTTCCGGCGACCGGAGTATCGCATTATCCCACAGACTCGCAGGGGCGGACACTGACAGGCATCGGCGGCTGCAATGGTTCCGATATATATTACAGTTGTTCGCAGACCTATACAAAAGCCGCAAATTTCCAAAGCAGGTTCTCAGGCGCGCAGCAATGGTGGTACTTCACGTCGCAGGGCAGCGACGGAAAGACTTACAGATGCATGTCATCATATACAGACATATCCGGTCACCGTGTGGATCAGAATGTTGCAAATTATCACACTATCGACCCGGCTTCCCACCCGGATTGTCTGGACGATGAAGCGTTTTCCGCGCTCTTAAATGACTCCTCAACATGCGGCAATACTCCGGCTGTGTTCAACTCCGGCGTATACACAGTCTATAATGATCCAGCAGCTACATACTCATGTCTTGACACGGACGGTGACGGACTTGACGATAATTCAGGCGATGACTGTAATACGGTGGCGCAGGCAAGACCTACCGGTTCAAAGGGCAAACCCGGCCCGCATGCCGGACCAGGCATGCGAGGAGGCTGCGGCAGCGGTTCACCTGCATGGGAAGTAAACATGGTAAACATGAACCTCTTTGTGACCGATTCCCCCTTATGGTATAATCCCCCATTCGGTCCCCCTGTCAGAGTAACCCTCAGCTACAACTCGGAAGGCCGGGTTTCGCCCCTCTCCAGCTTCGGCAACAACTGGTCGTTCAGCTACGGCGGTTACCTTTCCCCTGATCCCGGCGGCAACGTTACTGTGATTATGCCAGACGGCCGGGAGGATATATACACCCCTGACGGCGCAGGGGGATACAATCCGCCGGCAGGGGTCTTCAACAGTCTTACCAAACATTCAGGCACGCACTACGAACTCTCCATGCCTGACGGCACGATATATGTTTTTGATACCGTGACCAACATGACGCCATTATCTCTCAGTATAGGCGCAATCAAAGACCCTTACGGCCAGAGTCTGGCCATCTCATTCACCAATGGAACCATCACAAAGATTACGGATGCCTCGGGCAGGGAAACGCACTTTACTGATCCGGACGGTGACGGGCTGATAGACGCAGTCAATGACCCCTTTGGACGCTCGGCCCTGTTTGAGTATGATTCATCAGGCAACCTGACCGCAATAACCGATATGGGTGGCTACCGCACCGATATAACCTATGACCCGCGTGGGTATATCAGTGCATTCGGAAACGGTAATGCGATGTGGCGCTTTAAGATAGAACCGCCGGACGGCAATATTACAGACGCCGCGTCCTATCCCGCACCCGGTGCTTCCATGGGGGAGCACTACAGAATAACGGTCACCGATCCCGAAGGAGCGAAAGAAGAGTTTTACTATTTCGGTCCTTACTCGTGGCATGTCAGCGCCGGGGAATATATCGATTACGTCTCCCCCTATAAGAACAATCTCACATCCGCCGGCAAGACATATTACTTCCTGACCGGAAGCCGTGTGACGGGCAAGGCAAGCAAAGTGCTTTATCCGGAAGGCGGATATGTTATTTATGACTATGACCCTTCAACGGGAATGCTGCTCCGAGAGACAGATTATCATGGAAACGGCATATCCCATTCATTTTCGTATTCATACAACAGTTCCGGCCGAGTATCTTCGGTAGTTGATCCGAAGGGGAGCACTACCCATTATGATTATTACGGAAACGGTATAGACATAAAGAGGATCAGTATGGACCTGGCCTCTACCGCTGCCGATGACGATATCACTCTCATGACATTTACTTACAACGGCAGTACCCACGACATAGCATCCATTACAAACAGGATGAGTATAGTGACGGAATTCAGTTACGACTCAAAGGGCCGGCTTACACACATTACCAAGGCAAAGGGAACTGCGGTGGAGGCGGTAAGGGATTACATCTACGATCCGTCATCGGAAGAACTGATTGAAGTCCGCAGCAATGGATCGATACTTGAAACCTATTCGTACGACAGCAAAGGGCGTATCAGAACCCGTACAGATGCCGCCGGAATAACGATGGCCTACGATTACAATGACCTTGACGGGATCACCCGGATCACCTATCCGGACGGCCGATCAACGACATATTCATATTCAACCTGCTGTGCAGGGCTTACGGATTCCGTAACCGGCCGGAATGGTGTAACGGTCAACTTTATATATGACAGGATGCGGAGACTGATCAGGCGGGAATCGCCCGGAAAGATCATCCGGCTGCAATATGACGGAAACGGCAATCTCACAGCATTAACCGGGCCGGGCGGGAAACAGGCGCGCTTTGTCTATGATAAAGATGACCGGCTCATCTCAAAAGTTTACGAAGACGGCAGTTACCTTCTTTATGAATATGATGCTGCCGGACTGTTGGTGAAGATAACAAGTGCCGGCGGCATCGAAAAAAACTACACCTACGATGAAAACCATAATCCAGTCATGATTGACTACTCTGACTCCACTTCCGACGTAACATATTCCTATGACGACTTCGGGAGCATAATCACAATGACGGACGGCCTGGGCACCCATCATTACGCTTATGACAATCTGAACCGGCTCACCGGTCTGGACGGTCCCTGGGTGAATGACGACATTACGATACAGTATGATGAACTGAACAGACTCACCTCTCTGTCCGTGCACGGCGGCGCGCAGGTCACATATTCCTACGATGCGCTGGGCCGCCCGGCATCTATACAGTCTTTGGGACAGATATTCAATTTTAGCTACAGCGGCACAAGCCCTCTCGTGCATACCCTCAGCCGTCCCAATAATTCAGTTACCGTATACTCATACGCCGATCCGCTTGGAAGGCTGACTGAGATAAAGGAGCAAGATCCGGTTCAGCAGATCACTAACAGATACGCATATACATTTAACAGTATGGACCTGATAGATTCAGAAACTATAGACAACCCCTTACCACTGAATTCGCCCCGGGCAGGAGTGACGATATACAACTATAACACACTGAACCAGATTCTGAGCTCAACCAATCCGGACGAGACATTCCTGTATGATGCCGATGGTAATATGACTCAGGGCTATACTTATCAGGGCTATCAATTTACGGCTACCTATGATGCCGAAAACAGACTTGCATCTATACAGTTCACGGACGGAAGCGGAGTGCTCCTGAGAACAGAGTATTTATACAGAGGCGACGGTATGCTTGCTGAGGTAAAGAAATTCGCAAACGGTTCGATAATAGATGAAATACGCATCGTCAGGGCAGGTAATTTACCCCTGCAGGAGCGGGACATGAGCAATACGGTTACAAAAGAATACATATGGGACATGCAAACCCCCGGGGGCATCGGGGGGCTGCTTGCGATGCGCGAGTCAGGTAATGATTATTACTTTCATTATGACGGCAGGGGGAATGTCACAACGGTTACAGACAGCACCGGCAACACTGTGGCGGCTTACAGATATGATGCATTCGGCAGGCTGATCGCAAAGACGGGCTCATTCGATCAGCCCTTCAGGTTTTCTACAAAAAGATACGATGATGAGACCGGCCTTTACTACTACGGCTACCGCTTCTACAGCCCCGCCCTCGGCAGATGGATGACACGCGATCCCATCGGTGAAGCCGGGGGGATGAACCTGTACGGGTTTGTCGGGAATGATCCGGTTAACAGGGTAGATGCATGGGGAAGATATGGATTTGATGTGCACTTTACACTCACTTACAAGCTTGCAAGACAAGCTGGGTTCTCAGTTCGTGATGCAATGACAATAGCAAACGCGGACCAGGGCCTGGATGAAGGGCTAACAAATCCATTTTTCTGGCCTATTGGTTCAACTGCATTGCATTTTATGTCCCGTAATGAAGCAGACATAGCAGTTGAGCAATCTGTCCAGCAACATAATCTGAAATTATTGGGACAATCCTTGCATATGCTACAAGACAGTTATTCACATTTTGGATATCATGCATACCCATCATTTGAAATTAAAGATGGAAGACTAAGAGGTACATTCGGGCATATACAAGATGGACATAGTCCAGACAAATACTGTGAGTCAAGCCAAAGAGATACTCAGATGAGAAGTCAAACTTTGTCAATATTACGAAACTACCTAAACCGAGACAATTAATTATAATGAAAATCTTGAATATCTCATATGAACTGCTAATAGTGACTATTATTTCCGGGCTTGGAATCACATATAACTTTCATTCTAATAATGACCCTTCTTATCTGTTAGCCATAATTCTAATGGCTTATGTTATCGGCATTATCGGCATCACCATACGAAGCAAATTAAATAATCAGGACAACAAAAGATCGATGTCTGTGCTTTGCTTTGGTACGGTATGCGGTCTGTGTTACGGTACGGCGTTGTCTTTACTGACAGATATTGCAGAGGATTTGCATTGGTCGATGATATTGTTTGGCATATTCACATGGGGAGTTGCCGGCGGGCTGCTTGCGGTAATCGGTGCATATATTATCAGCCTCAGCTTCATCAAGAATATCAGAGCCATTGTGGATCGAATGATAAGAAAGAATTGAAACTCGCACTCTTCGAGGTTGAACCTCGTGAAGATGAAGAGATGGGCAATATTTTCGAAATCGGCATATTCATTATTGTGAGCATCGTTGCATATCGCTATCAGTTGATCGTTACATCTTCCGGATGGATGGAATTTATACTTATTCTTTATCTTCTGACTCTGCTGTCGGTTACAGCAAGAAATATTCTTCGGAAACCTGATGAAAGTCCATTTATAACGTCATTCAGCTTCGGCTTCTTTATTGGGGTTTATTTATGGTCGATGTATTGCTTTCCATTTATTAAGGCCGGGTATAATGGGATTGTCGAACCTGCGCTCTTGCCTGCTATTTTCGTAATCATCATGACCGGTCTTTTGACCGGAGTTATAAGCTCTGGAATCGCTCACCTGCTTGACAAGTTAATAAGGAGGATGTGGGGAATTGCTGCCGACTCCGAATCTACCCAGGAAACTCAATGAAAAACTATCTCACCGCCATAAAATATCCGCTGATCTCCTGGATCATATATATTCTTTCTTTATCTCTTCTTAATCACTATCTCACGTCCGTTGAGTTGATTACATTATTTACAAATCACTATTCCATATTTTTTATAATCGCCTTCGCGTTCTGGGTTTTAGTTAACTGTTACAGAATGAGATTTAGCTTTGGACATGTCTTTAAGACGATATTCTTGTTCATGTACATAGCCTCTTTTATAATTTGGGCCGGTTATATTTACAGCGAGAGCCTCTCGATTTCCAGATCATCCGATGTATATCTGGCGGTCGGGAGTTTAATCTTATATCCTTTGATAGCGGGTATTATCGCGGGTACGATTTTATCAAGCATATATTCGATCGTTTTTCGTATTCGAAAGAAGTGAATCGAGGTTGAACCTCGAAGGTATTATTGACAGAGAGACGACGATTAAATGATAAGAGAATTTATCATTTATGTTTTCGCAGTTTCTGGGCTGATTCTTGGAGAGAAGCGATATAACGTGCTCTCGATGTTCGATATCTCTGAAAAATTATTCGCTCTTTTTATTTTTATTTTTTGTATAGTCTTACTCTACGTTGGATTCAAGCGCCAAACAATACGAGGCGATGATTATGCGTTATTAAAGAAAAAATGTTTTTCCTTTTCCTTCTTAGTCGGCTTATTTTGGGGAATTATAATGTCTTACAGCGAGGGCCCTCTTAAAATGAACGATTCAATTCTACTACTGATTAATTACATCGTAATTGGAGTTATATTTGGCTTCATCGGGCTATTCTTGAATAAATTGATGTGGATCTTCCGAAAAGAATCATGCAATTCCAAGTGACAATTCACAGAAGTTGCGCGACGAGTTTATGTAAGGGATATGTGAATGAAACTAGATATAACGCAGTTTATTTTTAAAATTTACGCATTCATTATAGGTATAGCTGTCGGAACAATACTTGGGGTAATAGTATTTGGCGCAGCAATTCGTATCATTTTAGATTTACTCTTCGGATGGGGAGACAGCGGCCCTGGATGGATCAACTATATCATAGCCATTTTTACTGCGATATCTGTCCTGATATCTTCATACATTTCATTGCGATATTTTAGAAAGTTTACTAATGACTGAAACCAG
>CAZZGC010000041.1:0-18206 GCA_964653915.1 uncultured Thermodesulfovibrio sp. | reverse complement strand
AATTGCCGATTTGTGCCGATAAATAACCCTATAAAACCATTTTATAGGAGGTGTGTATGAGTTGGATCAAAACAGTACCGGAAGAAGAGGCATCCGGATTGCTCAGCGACATATACGATCAGAGCAGAGAAAAATTCGGACACGTCATCAACCTGGTGAAAATCCAGAGCCTGAGCCCTGAGACGATCTCGATGGGAAAACAGCTTTACGCTCATCTGATGACCAAGCCGGGCGGGCTGAGCAGACTGCAGCGGGTTCTTATTGCAACCGTCGTGTCAAAGGTCAATGGCTGCTTCTACTGAATGGAGAGCCACGAGCAGGATCTCCTTGACGAGGTCCAGGATTATGAAAAAGTCAGGGCCATCCAGGACGACTATACGCAGGTCGACCTCGATCCTCCAACGAGGGCGCTTCTGGATTTTGCAGTAAAGCTGACGCTGCAGATACATGATATGGAAAGGGACGACGTCGAAAATCTTCGTTATCACGGCTTCTCGGACGAATCGATCCTTGATGCGGTGCATCTGACCAGCTATTTCAATTTCGTAAACCGCGTCCTCGATGCACTCGGCGCCGAACCGGAACCGGGCATGCGTTTCCCCAGCCCTGACAGCACATCTGAGACTGTAGAAACCAACGCCTCCCCATCACCGGTTCATTACACAAAGGGAACTAACGATGGAGGCTCTCCCGGATGCATGTGAAAAGCACAAAGCAGGGGCGTATCGCAATACGCCCCCTGCTCCCTACTGCCTGTTTCTTTTCCCGCCTCTCTCGCATTTCCCGCTTCGGCCCCGCTGTCATCGCGAGCGACCAAAGGGAGCGTGGCGAAGGTTAGTGATAAGGGATAAGTGGTATGTCATAAGTGAACTGAAAAAGACATTTATAATAATCACCTTTCTTTAACTTACCACCTACCACTTACTTCTTACCACTTATTAAATACCATGCCTCCCGGGATAAAACAATTGCGTGAATAATGTGGGTTAGACTATAATTATAGTTTATAATTAACCATATGAAGATCGACTGCTACATATCCGAAACCTGTTCATCGGAACGGCAGTTGCGTGAGAACCTGAATGCCGCCCTTGAGGGGAGCAATCTCACGCCGGAGATTGAATTTCACAGGGTCAGTGAAGATGAGGCAAAGAGAATCGGCATCATGGGCTCTCCGTCAGTTCTGATAGATGGCAAGGACATCCTCCCCGGTGAAATTCCGGGGGCCTCCTGAAGGGTCTTCAAGGACGAGTCCGGGCGACTCTCACCCGTGCCGTCGGTCGGGATGCTGAAAGAAGCCATAAAAAAACACTCAGCCGCCTGAAACTTGCCTATAGTTCCCGTGAAATTTTATAATTGACTGTTTTTTTGATGCGGCCGGCAAGCCGCTCACTTACAATCGCCGGAAGCGAGGATCATAACCGACTGAAAACAGGAACTAATCCCCATATTCCACCATAATTCACCGATCAGGGAGATATAAGATATGAACCCAACCACAAAGGGAAAAATTACTGATGTAAATGAGCTGAAAGAAACGGCCCGTAATGTCCGCCTCACGATATTGCACATGTTGACACAGGCCGGTTCCGGACATACAGGAGGCTCATTGTCCGCAGTGGACGTTGCAGTTGCCATATACTTTTCCAGAATGAATTTTGATCCGGCAAACCCCAAGTGGGAAGACCGTGACAGATTCATTCTGTCAAAAGGACACGCCGCGCCCCTTCTTTACGCCATCATGGCCGAGGCAGGATACTTTCCAAAAGAGACGGTCGATACTTTGAGAACCATAGAATCACCTCTCCAGGGACATCCCTGCTGCAAGAGGCTTCCCGGCATTGAGGTCTCTACCGGCTCACTCGGACAGGGTCTGTCGGTTGCCAATGGAATGGCCCTGGGGCTAAGACTCGACAACAAGTCCGCCCGTGTTTATTGCATCATGGGTGACGGAGAAATTCAGGAAGGCCAGATATGGGAAGCGGCCATGACATCGGCCCATTACAGGATAGACAATCTCTGTGCCGTGGTCGACAATAATAGACTGCAGATAGACGGCCGTGTCAGGGATGTGATGAATATTGAACCGATCGGCGATAAGTGGAAGGCCTTTGGATGGCACGTGATCGATATAGACGGCCATGACATGGAAAGCATACTTAAAGCGCTCGATGAAGCAGAAGCCGTCAAGGGAAAACCCACCGTAATAATTGCCAATACGAAAAAAGGTAAAGGTGTATCTTTTTTTGAGGATAAAGTAGAATATCACGGAGTTGCTCCCACAAAGGAGGAATTCGAGCAGGCAGTAAAGGAACTCGGTGGGGGTTAGAGTTTAGAGATATGAGTTAAGTGGTAGATAGGTGGCAGGTGAAAGGAAGGAAGAAATGAAGAGTGATACTGAGAAAAAACCCAAAGCGACCCGGGAAGCCTATGGCGAAGCCCTCCTTGAACTCGGCAGAATACGCCCTGATATAGTGGCGCTCGATGCCGATCTTTCCGGCTCTACCAAAACCGGCAAGTTTGCCAAGGAATTCCCCGATCGCTTTTTCAATATCGGCATCGCCGAGCAGGATATGATAGGAACAGCGGCAGGTCTTGCACTTGCAGGCAAAGTGCCATTCGCCTCTACTTTTGCGGTCTTCGAGACCGGCAGGGCCTGGGATCAGATCAGGCTTGTCGTCTGCTACTCGAACACCAATGTAAAGCTGGTCGCCACTCATGGAGGCATAACAGTAGGTGAAGACGGGGCATCACACCAGGCGCTTGAGGACATAGCCCTGATGAGGGCCCTGCCAAACATGACGGTCATAGTGCCGGCCGATGCCAATGAAACCACCTCGGTAATTAATACGATAGCAGACTACATGGGACCTGTATATGTGCGGCTGGGCCGTGCCAAGGTGCCGTTTGTTATGCCCGACGACTATCAGTTCAACATAGGTAAAGCGTATGTCTTCAACCTGGGTAAAGATGTAACCATAATAGCCGCCGGTATAATGGTCTCCATAGCACAGGAGGCGGCAGGAATGCTTGCCGCCGATGGTATAGACACCGGCGTAATCAACATGTCCACAATCAAGCCTCTGGATGAAAAAGTCCTTCTTGAGGCGGCGAGGAACTCCAGACTTCTTGTGACCGCGGAGGAACATTCAATCATCGGCGGGCTCGGTGGAGCGGTCTGCGAGTTTCTCAGTGAGAATCATCCCGTTCCTGTGAAGAGGGTCGGAATGAATGACTGTTTCGGATGTTCGGGCAATGCGAACGACCTTCTCAGCTTTCACGGGCTTTCAGCCGGGGCGATTGCGGATACGGTACGTCAATCACTGACTAAATGATACAATTTATAGAAGTATCCAAGTTCTACGAAGAAGACATCGTTCTCAAGGATATTTCTTTCACTATCGAAAAAGGTGAACTCGCTTTCATCACAGGCCCAAGCGGGGTGGGCAAAACGACTCTCCTGAAGCTCATTTACTGTGCCGAAAATCCGGACGGTGGCAATATAGTAGTTGCCGGATGGGACCTGAGAAAACTGAAACAAAGGACTATCCCCTACCTCAGGAGAAATGTAGGCATAGTGTTTCAGGATTTCAGACTCCTTCATAACAAAACAGTTTTCGACAACATAGCGCTGGCGCTCCGCATACACAACATGACTCCACGTGAAATAAAAGATGCGGTCAACAATGTTCTTAAAGAGGTCAAACTCAAGCACAAGGAACATACATATCCGCAGCATCTGTCGGGTGGAGAACAGCAGAGAGTGGTCATCGCCAGAGCCATGGTTTCCAGGCCGACTGTTCTGCTTGCTGATGAACCGACGGGCAACCTCGACGCCGACAATGCAACCGCGGTAATGAACCTCTTCAGAGAGATAAATGCCAGGGGCACAACCGTCCTGATAGCTACCCACAATCATACCCTCTTTCACGGCTCGGGCAGAAGGGTCATATATCTCCGGAATACCGTAATAGAAAAGGAGATGATAGGTTGAGAGTATTCATATACTCGCTCCAGACCGCTTTCAAGAGCCTGTGGCACGAGAAATGGATTAACATACTCACGGTCCTCTCGATCGGCGTCAGCCTTCTGATAATCACTGCTTTTGTTGTCATTACACTGAATGTCGATCACACCCTCAAGAGATGGGCACGGAGCTTCGGCCTTATAGTTTATCTCAATGAAAATATATCTCCCGATGATGAGTCGGTTCTTAAGACAATTTTTGAAAAAGACACTGACATAGAGGATATCAGATATATCTCAAAAGAGGCGGCCCTTGCCGAGTTGAAAAAAATTCTCGGCAAAGACGCTCCGGTCATCGATGAACTCGGCGAGAATCCCTTACCATCGTCATTTGAGCTGAAGCTTAAACCGTCCCTCCTGGAGCCGGCGCTTGTCAAGAAGAAAGCCGAGGAACTGATGAAAATCAAGGGGGTCACAAACGTACAGTACGGAGAAAAGTGGCTATCATCGTTGAACACCGTTGTGAGGATAATGAAGATAGCGGTCTCATTCATCGGCATCATGATTTTTGTTGCGATAGTTTTCATAACATACAATACGATAAAGGTCTTTTTTTACAGAAGAAAGGATGAAATCGAGACCCTCAAGCTACTGGGCGCCACCAGAACTTTCATTCGACTGCCGTTCTTGATCGAGGGGGTCACTGTCGGTACCGCCGGCGGCCTGATCAGTGCCATAGCGACTTATGGCATGCAAAATTTCATTGTCGCCAAAAGCGCCGATTTATTTCCTGCAGCCGGCGTATTGATGAGCACGCTGCCGGTCGAGGCCTATGCTGCGATACCCGTACTGGGCGCTCTGATGAGCATAATAGGCAGTTTCATTGCTGTGGGCAAGATAAAGTACTGATACCGGAGGCAAGATATTTCCAGATGAATGCCCTGAAACGCGAATTGCTCCTCCCTCTTTCTATTTCACTCGTTATGCTTCTGCTCTTCAGCTTCGGTGACTCAGCGCACTCCGCCCGCAATCCCAGGAAGAAACTAAGCGAAATAGAAAAAAAACTGAGCACCAGAAAAAAGAAGGTAAAGGAGGCTATTCGGCAGGAGCAGTCTATCCTTTCGCGTCTGCAGAATGTTGACAAAAATATTCAGAAGCAGGAAAAAGAGCTCAAGCGTTACGACAGGCTCATATCCGACACACAGATAAAGATCATTGAGCTGACCAAAGATATTAACTCAATGAAAGGTTTGATCGGCCGGCGGAAACAATATCTGAAAAAGCGCCTCCAGATGCTGTATCAAAAACGTTACGGCAGTTATGCCCTCCTGCTCTTCCGTGCCGATGATTACGGAGACCTTATCAAACGCAGCAAATATATCAGCCTCCTCGCCTTTCACGACAGCAGAATGATTCAGAAGTACAGAGAATCCGTAAAGGAAGTCGATTTCATAAAGAAGAACCTCGAAATGCTCTACAGACAGCTCGCCAGAAACAGAGCTGAAGCCCGCAAGAAGAAGAAAGCGCTTCAGATAGAAAAAAAGAAGAAGGACCGTCTTCTTGCTACTATCAGAAGCAAGAGAAGTTTCTACGAAAGAACGATAAAAGAACTTGAGGTATCCAAGAAAAAACTTCGGAAAATGATTGATGCCCTCAAGGCGAAGAAACTCCCGAAGTCGGTTACCGGCAGAGGGTTCAGGGCGATGAAAGGCCGGCTCCCCTGGCCGCTAAGCGGCAGGATTCTTGTTCCGTATGGAAAGTACCGTGATCCGAAGTTCAACATCACGGTTTTTAAAAACGGTATAGAGATCAAAGCATCACCCCGCTCCAAACCCAGAGCCATTGCGGGCGGTCGCGTCGTATATGCCGACTGGTTCAAGGGGTACGGTCTTCTGCTGATTGTCAATCACGGTGGAGGATATCACAGTCTGTACGGAAATCTGTCAGAGACTTTTCATAAAGCAGGTGATATAATTAGGAAAGGCGCTATAATCGGGAAGGTTGGAAAATCCGGTCTTCTCAATGTACCGGCCCTTTACTTTGAGATCAGATACAAGGGAAAGCCGGTAAACCCACTGAAGTGGTTAAAAAGAAAATCGAGAGTCAGAAAAAAAATATCATAAATAGATTGAGGGATCTGTTTGAAGCAGACCCTCTGATGGAGGAATAATGTTAAGAAAAAAGACTGCGTTTATCATCATGCTTATTGCAGCTATCACTTTTTCGAGCCTTGCTCTGACCCGCCTGAGCCTGCTTGAATATGTAGATGCAGAAGAGAGCATCCACTACGAACGGATAAAGACATTTGCAGAGTCACTCTCTCTCGTCAAGAAAAATTATGTGGAAGAAGTGGACGAGAAAGATCTCGTCTACGGTGCCATCAAGGGAATGCTGAGTTCACTTGATCCACATTCATCGTTTATGCCCCCGGAGGCATTCAAGGAGATGCAGGTAGACACAAAGGGGGAGTTTGGAGGGCTCGGAATTCAAATAGGTATCAAGAAGAGGATTCTCACTATCATAGCTCCTATTGAAGACACTCCCGCTTTCAGAGCCGGGGTCAAGGCAGGTGACAAGATAATCAAGATAGACGGGGAATCAACCAAGGATATTACCCTTTTCGAAGCCGTGTCTAAACTGCGCGGTCCCAAAGGCACGTCTGTTACTATTACAATAGTCCGTGATGGGCTCGAAAAACCGAAGGACATCACGATAGTCAGGGATATAATAAAGATTAAGAGTGTCAAGTCCAGAATCATTGACAAAAGCATTGGCTATGTTAAGCTTACGCAGTTTCAGGAAAAGACAGCATCAGAGCTCAGGAAGGCGCTTAATAAGTTCGACAAACAGAATATCGGCTCCCTGATCCTCGACCTGCGGAACAATCCGGGTGGACTCCTGAAAGCAGCTGTCGATGTTACGAGCCAGTTCCTGCCGCCGGGCAAGCTTGTCGTATATATCAAGGGCCGTGATGGTGACAAAACCGAGTTTCATACCGTTAACAGAAACAGGTACTACGATTATCCCATGGTGGTGCTGGTCAACGAGGGTAGCGCCAGCGCTTCGGAAATCGTGTCAGGCGCTCTCCAGGACTGGAAAAAGGCCCTCATAGTCGGCACTCCTACATTCGGTAAGGGCTCGGTTCAGACCGTGATGCCCCTTAGTGACGGTTCCGCGCTACGGCTGACTACAGCCCGTTATTATACCCCAAAGGACAGATCAATCCAGAATACGGGCATCACTCCTGATATAATAATCAAGCTCAGGACACAAAACGGGTCAAAGGTGCATCCGGTCATAAGGGAGAAAGACCTCGAAAAGCATCTCAAGAACGACAAGATAAGAGAGGATGAAGATAAGAAAGGGAAGGCCGAAACAGAAGAGAAGCCTGTCATAGAAGTCCCTGAGGGCACATCCGATGAGGAAGACAACCAGCTCCAGCGTGCTGTCGATATCCTCAAGTCATGGGAGGTATTTAAAAATTTCGCAAAGGCATCCTGAAGAAACCGGTGCCATGATGAGCCTCAAACTTTACGGGAACTCAGGATGATCCTCTGCTGAAGATGAGAGTTTTATAAGGTCCGGTGGAATGAAATGCAGGAGGCTTTTGCTGCCAAAAAAGACGAACTTGTGAAATAATTTTTTTCGCCATGCGGTAGCACGAAAATTATATATGTAATACCGGCCCGCCTGAATCAGAGTTTACTTTGAGGGAGGAGTTGCTGTCTAAAATCTTAATTGAAAAAGGAGGAATTGTTATGAAAAAACTCATAGCCCTGACAGCATTGACCGTACTGATAATTGCGGTATCCGTATCTTTTTCATGGGCGCACTTTGGAATGATTATCCCGTCTGATGACATCGTCTCAAAGGAAGACAGCAAGAAGATTATTATACAGGTAAAATTCATTCATCCCTTTGAAGGCCATTATATGAACATGGAAAAACCCGAAGCATTTGGCGTTCTTGACAGGGGGGAAAAAACAGACCTTCTCCAGACGCTCAGAAAGAAAAAGATAAGGGGTTTTACAATCTGGGAGACTACATACAGAATTAAAAGGCCTGGAGACAAAATCTTCTTTGTTCAGCCGAAGCCGTACTGGGAGCCTGCTGAAGAGACATTTATCGTCCATTACACAAAGGTGATCGTAAGTGCACTGGGACTTGAACATGGATGGGATGCGGAAATCGGCCTGGAAACGGAGATAGTTCCCCTTACCAGGCCTTATGGTTTATGGGCAGGCAATGTTTTTCAGGGAGTGGTAAAGGTAGCCGGCAAGCCGGTTCCCTATGCAGAGGTGGAGGTTGAATACTACAACCGGGACGGAAAGGTCAAACCTCCTGCAGAGCCCTATATAACGCAGGTAATAAAGGCTGATGCAGATGGCGTATTTACCTATGCAATGCCAAAAGCAGGATGGTGGGGATTTGCGGCTCTCAGTACCGCCAGCTACAGGATAAAACGTAATGGAAAAGAATATCCTGTTGAGATTGGCGCTGTGCTCTGGGTCAATACAAGGGATATGAAGTAGAATGCATATATTGGAAAGAGAGAGCCCGGATTTCCGGAAAAAAACCGGGCATGAAATTATGCAGGGAGGGGAAATGAAAAAGTCAGAAGCTAATAAAACTCCGATAGCCGAACTCAACTTGCCACTGTTCACTCTTTTCTTGCTGTTCTCTGCATATTTCCTGATGCCGGCTATCTCTTACGCCCATAAAGTCAGTATATATGCCTATGCTGAAGACGGCACGGTATTTGCGGAGGGATACTTTGTTGATGGTTCAAAAGCCAAAAACTCTCTTATAGAGGTCTTTAATGACAAAAGCGGAAAGAAGCTTCTTGATGTAAAAACTGATGCAAAAGGTGAAGCATCCTTCAGAATCCCGGAGATCGCGCCACTGAAGCTTGTTATTACCGCAAGCATGGGGCACAAAAATGATTACACTGTCAGCGAAGACGAAATCAGACAGGCGATGGGAGAGCGGCCAGTCGGAGAGCTCAGGCAGGAGGCGGGAGTAAATCCGGAGGCAGGAGGCGAAAACAGAGGCGAAGTCAATGATGAGATCGAGGCTGCCGTAGAAAGGGTTATCGAGAGAAAACTTCAGCCTGTAAAAAATATCCTGCTGCAGATAAAGGAGGATACATCAAGACCGGGCATTACCGAGATCCTCGGAGGCATAGGGTATATTTTAGGATTAATGGGAATAATAATGTATTACAAGAGCAGAAAGAGATAAGATCCATCTCAAACTCCCATACTCCGGAAAATCTGGCGCCCCCTGCATGACTCGAACATGCGACACCAGGATTAGGAATCCTGTGCTCTATCCTGCTGAGCTAAGGGGGCGATTTTGAGATGGTCGGGGCGAGAGGATTTGAACCTCCGACTCCTGCGTCCCGAACGCAGTGCGCTACCAGACTGCGCTACGCCCCGTGCGTAAATGACCAATTCCCGATTATCAATGAATAAAATAATAGCATTATCAATTGCCAATGTTCAATTACTATACCTCAAACGCGTCTCTGATAAGCTCGCATTCATAGCGGCCATTTTCGCGGTAAACGCTGACGACATCGAATCTGCATGGCGGCAGCTCTTCATATCTCTTCAGATACAGCATGGCCGTACCGGCTATTTTCCGCTTCTTTCTGGCATTCACCGACTCAAAGGGCCTCCCGTAATACAGGCTTTCTCTCGTTTTCACTTCTACAAATACGAGGATATCGCCATCCTCGGCAATGATGTCTATCTCTCCAAGAGAAGTCCTGAAATTCTGCCGGATAATCCGGTAGCCCTTTTTCTGCAGAAACTTAACAGCAAGCCCTTCGCCTTTTTCCCCTAATTTCACGGCCATGTCCCCCCCTTAAAGATAGTAGGCAGTATGCCATGCCCTACTCTATTTTCCTGTAAAAGCATGTCCTGTTTCCGGTGTGGCAGGCGCCGGAGCCCTGCTGCTCAACCTTTACGAGCAGAGTATCGGCATCACAGTCAAATAGTATCTCCTTCACAAGCTGCAAATTTCCGGAAGTCTCGCCCTTGGTCCAGTACTTCTGACGGGAACGGCTCCAGAAGCACGTCTTGCCCGAATCCAGCGTCTTCTGCAACGATTCCCTGTTCATATATGCCATCATCAGGACCTCCCCTGTGTTGATCTCCTGAATAATGGCAGGGATGAGCCCCTTTTCATCATACTTCAATTCCGGTATCATGACAACTCCTTTCCCGCATTTCCCGCAGACTCAAGATTCACCCTTTCTTGAAGTCATCTGGCTTTATATCATACTTCTTCAGCAGATTATAAAAATCCGCCCTGTATTTTCCGGCCATCTCTGATGCCCTGCTGACATTCCCTCTCGCTATGCTCAGAACATTTATGAGATACTTTTTCTCGAACTCCTCCCGCGCTTCCTTCAGTGTCTTCACAGGTTCGGGGAAGAGGTCCCGTGTCTGAAGAATAAGTTCGTCAGTTATAATCTCCTCCTGTGTCATGGCCATGGCGAACTCGATCGTATTTTCGAGTTCCCTGACATTACCGGGCCAATCGTGCATCATCAGTTTCTGAAGAGCCTTTGGAGCAAGCGCTTTGACCTTCTTCTTCATCTTCCGGTTGAACTTCCTCATGAAATGCTCGACAAGAGGAGGGATATCTTCCTTCCGGTCGCGCAGGGGCGGCAGCTCAATCGGGATAACATGAATCCTGTAATACAAGTCTTCCCTGAAGCGCCCTTCAGCCACCTCTTTTTCCAGGTCCTTATTGGTCGCAGCAACGACCCTGACATCAACTTCAACAGGGTTCTTGCCACCTACAGGATAAAACTGCCGCTCCTGAAGCACACGGAGCATCTTTGCCTGAATGCTAAGCGGCATATTGCCTATCTCATCAAGAAAAATAGTGCCCTCATCTGCCTGCGTAAAGAGGCCGTCAGCGCTCCTGAGTGCACCTGTGAAGGCTCCCTTCTCGTATCCGAACAGCTCGCTCTCAAGGAGCGTCTCGGGCAGAGCAGCGCAGTTGATCGCCACGAACGGTTGCTGGCGCCTGTCGCTGGCAAGGTGTACGGCTCTGGCGATCAGTTCCTTTCCCGTGCCACTTTCTCCGCTTATATAAATAGTCGAATCAGTGTTTGCAACGAGTGAGACCTGCTGCAGCACCCTCTGCATCTTCTCACTCCTTGCTACGATGTTCGAAAAACCGAAGTTTTCATCCAGAAGGTTTTGCAGCCTCCTTACCTGGGATACTAGCCGCCGGTTCTCAAGGGCCTTCTCGATCTGAAAGAGCAGCTCTCTTGGATC
This sequence comes from uncultured Thermodesulfovibrio sp., assembly GCA_964653915.1. Classification (GTDB taxonomy): domain Bacteria; phylum Nitrospirota; class Thermodesulfovibrionia; order UBA6902; family UBA6902; genus CAZZGC01. Next base: position 6,945 of record CAZZGC010000041.1, on the reverse strand, counting down.
AAACGGCTTGGTAAGATAACTGTAGGCACCCTTTTTCATGGCATCTACAGCGCTTTCAATGCTCCCGTATGCCGTCAGGATAATGACCGGCATATCCGGCCTGATCGAGTGAACTTCCTGCATCAGTGATATGCCATCACGTGCGGAGAGCTGAAGGTCAACAATTGCCAGGTCGAAGACCTTTTTTTGAATAATTGATATGGCTTCATCCTCCTTGAGGGATGTAACGACGTCATAATCCGCCGATTCAAGCCGCATCTTGATTACCTCAAGCAGATTGTCGTCATCATCCACTACAATGATATGACCCTTGAGTTTAGGCATGTATTATCTGTTCAGTTCCTTTTTCTTCTTTTCAATTTCTATGTCCACCTTCTTGGCCTCCTCGATTACGTTCAGGACGCTCTTCCATACAGCAGCCTGCACCGCATACCTTCCATCCGGAAACTCCTTTGTCAGGTCTGAAAAATAATTCAGTGAACGGGCATAGTCTTTCTGCGGGTTGTCCTCGTGAGCAAAGAGCAGTCCCATCTTGAATAATGCTTCCTCCCTGACAGCCCCCCTGCCCCTGAGAAGCTTTTCATATCCGGCAGCGGCCTTTTCAAACTTCCCGGCATGAAACAGCCGGTCAGCCGAACTGAAAGGCTTACCTTTGTTTTTTTTCCGTGTTTTCCCGGAGTTACCGACAGCCCTTTTCTTCCTGTCCATCTTACTGACAAGCGATGCAACGACCTTTGCATCTTCGGCATAACGGCTCTCCGGGAACTCGCTGATGATCCTGTTAAGGTACTGAAGTGAGCGCTCATAGTCTCTTGCAGGATTGTCCTGGTGCGCATATATGAGGGCAAGGGCAAACAGTGCTTCGTCCGCAGGCGGAGACTTGCCGGCAAGCGCCAATGCGCTCATGTGCTCGCTCATAGCCATATCGAAGTTGTGCAGAGACAGCTCAACTACCCCGCGCTCTATGTGGTGCCGTGCATAATACCTGTCCTTGAGACCATTCAGCGTGCTGCATCCACTAACCAGAAATATTATGAGCGTGGCAATACAAAGGTGAAAACACTCCCTTTGCCAGGTGAACTTTCTACCCAAATCTTTCCTCCATGAGCATCTATTATGTGCTTAACTATCGAGAGTCCCAGGCCCGTTCCCTTTATCTTGCTCGATCCCGCAAGGGTGACCTGCTGATATTTATCGAATATTGTACCGAGGTTCTCCTCTGCAATTCCAGCCCCCGTATCAGCAACAGATACACTTACTCCTCCGTTAACTGTCATGGATGATACGGTTACGCTGCCGCCTTCCGGCGTAAACTTGACGGCATTGCCCATCAGGTTTCTCAGCACCTGCAAAACCCGCTCCCTGTCCGCCTTAATGGAGGGAAGTCCGTCACGCACACTCGTCTCTATCCTGATCTTCCTGGTCTCAGCCAACGGTTCTATCTCACGTGCCACCTGCCCTATCAGATTTGCCACATCCGTCCTTGTGAAATTGAACACCATCATCCCAGCCTCCATCTTCGACAGGTCGAGCAATGAGTTAACGAGATTGATGAGCCTGTTGCTTTCTTCACTTATAATATTGAGCAGCCTCTCCATCTTATCCCCTTCCCCATCGTTGCCCATTCCCTCAATCAGAAGATTTGTCCCCTCCTTGATCGTCGTAAGCGGGGTCCTCAGCTCATGAGACATCAGTGAGAAAAAATCGGACTTCAGCTTGTCGATCTCCTTAAGTTTCCGGCACATTATGTTGAAGGCGCGTGCAAGATCCGCGATTTCGGGCGACGACTCGAGATTCAGATCCTCCCGGAACTCTCCACGGGCTATCTCGTCCGTTCTCTTTTTGATCTGATTCAGAGGACGCGTAATATTCATTGTTATATAAATCGAAATCAATATGCCGGCAGCCAGGGAAACTATTCCCATGATAATCGCTACCCGGCTTGCGCTCCCTTCGGCCTCGCCGAAGCTCTTGACCTTCATATATGTATTGGCCTGAATCAGTGAACGCAGATTCTTGAGCCCCGCCATCACGAAGTTCACATGGTCCTCTTTCTTCAGCTTGAAATCCCCGGCTGAATAGTCCTGACCTGACCTGACATAGGCGGCCTCGATCTCGAAAAGAGAGCAGTAGCTGTCATAACGCTCTTTTATGGACTCAAGAAGAGACCTCATCTCGTCGGTCTCCGCGAGTGATAAAAGCTCCTTGTATAACTTTTCAAACTCCTTTTTTGTACCTATGAACTGGTCGTACAGACTGTCATCCTTCAAAATGATAAACTTCTTTTCGTAGCGTATCATCGAAAGCATTATATCCGTAAGCTTCTGTTCGTAAGTTATCATCCGGTTGTCAACACTGAGTATCGTGCGCGAGACGTCTTCAAGTTCCCGAAGCTGAGCTATCGCATATATGCTCACACCCATCGCGAGGACGAATATCGCCAGATAACCGATGACAAGCCTGGAAAAAATCGTCAACTTCATTGTTTGGAAGTTCCGGAAACAGCCGGGTTCGTTAGCCGGCAAAATATATGCCCGACACCCCATATGCTATCACTTTGGAGGGGATATGTCCATAGACCTGTACTGTGTTATAATCATATTAAATTTCAGAATGTCGACTGACCGGTCAATGGACAAAACAAAGACAGTATCTTCCCTTTTTATCCTTTTTCTGCTCTTTTCATCCCTGTCGTACGCCTCGGCGCCGTCAATATCAGGCCCCGAAATGGATATAATTGACAATGACATAATCGTGGCCTTTTCTGTTGACAGCGCCCCTGAGCTTGAATCAAGAATAAAAAGCGGAATAGAAAAAGAAATTGTCTTTACGGTGGAACTGCTCAGGGCATGGAGATTCTGGCCCGACGAGTTCGTTGTGTCCAGAAAGATTCGCAGGACAATCAGATATGACAATCTTCGGGATCAGTACCTCGCCGTCAGTGACGACGGAGCAAAAAAGATAGAACATCACTTCAAGGACTTCGGTACCCTGAAGGACTGGCTGTTCAGTATCAGCGCTATCAATCTCGCAAATATAAGGGAGCTCGATCCCGGTGATTATTACATCAAAACCGTCGTCGAATCAAAGAGCATAGAACATTTACCCCTGATCGGCCTGCTCATGCTCTTTATTCCTGAAGTCGAAATGAGCATGGCCACAGAGTCATCACACTTCAGTCTGGAGGCGGGTGAATGAAGAATCTCAGGGCATTGTTAGGGCTGACATTCCTGAGTCTCGTTGCGGTCGTGATCTCGGGATTTGTGCTTAACTATCTCGGCATCGAACACGGCCCGCTCCTTATCAAAATCGCCTCCATATTCATAATCGTCAACATCATTCTCTACCTGCTTGTATTGATCTTCTTTGTCTGCCGCAACCTGTTCAGATTATACAGGGAGAAAAGGCGGAGGGTTATCGGTTCCAAATTCAAAACAAGGCTCATAGCATCATTTCTGGGCCTGGTCCTCATCCCATCCGCCCTGTTGTTCTTCCTTTCGTTTCAACTCATAAACAACTCCATCGACACATGGTTCTCACTTCAAATTCAGAAGCCGATATACGATTCTATGGATGTAGCAAAGACATTTTACCTGCAGGAACGCCGGAATGCCGAGAGATTTGCCCGGCTCATTGCTTCAAACAGGGTATTGAGAAATGAGACCCTGATGAAGGAAGACACGGGAAGCTTCGCAAGCTATTACCTTGAAAAGCCTGATGGCTCGGCCATCGTCGATGAGGCCTTTGCAGGCAAGACCGGGACGGATATCCTTAGCACAGATAAAGGCGACATTATCCGTGCAGCTTCGCCTGTCACCGGCAACGGCAGGATCAATGGCGTAGTGGTAGTAGAGACGATCATTCCAAAGGAAACAGTGACCAAGATGGAGTCGATCCAGAGGTCATTCAACGATTATATGCAGATAAAGGCCCAGCAGTCGCCGGTCAGGTTCGTATATTTTCTGATGCTGACTGTAGCGACACTTCTGATCATATTCCTCACCCTTTGGATCTCCTTGAGAATAGCGAAGGGCATCACTGTTCCCATTCAGTCCCTTGCGGAGGCCACGGAGACGGTCGCTCACGGCAACCTCGATTTCAGGATCGAACTCACGCGGGACGATGAAATCGGAATGCTTATCAACTCCTTCAACCGGATGCTCGACGATATCAGAGTCGGCAAGGAGTCTCTTGAGAAGGCTTACAGGGAATCCGACCGCCGCAGGATCAGTATGGAATCCATCCTCGAAAGCATCAATACAGGGGTCATATTCTTCGACCGTTCAGGAATGATTATCACTGTCAACAATGCCGCATGTTCAATGCTCGGGATAGACCGTGCCACACTGAGCGGCAAGAACTACAGAAAGCTCCTCAACCGGCTCCAGTCGGAAGAACTCACCGGCATGGTCAGGCGCCTGAGCGAAAAAGGATTCGGCTCAGTCGAGAAGGAAATACATATTCATATAAATGGAAGGCCGATGGACTTCAGGGTCTATATGACCCTGATCAAGGATTCATCCGGCAAGTTTATAGGAACGCTCGTCGTGTTTGACAATCTCACTGAAATCATCACTGCCCAGAGGGCCCTTGCATGGCAGGAAGTGGCCCGACGGATAGCACATGAGATCAAGAATCCGCTGACTCCGATAAGGCTGTCCGCCGAGAGGCTCCTCAAAAAGTGGAACGAACAGTCTGAAGATTTCGGAGACATTCTTACAAGATCCACCAAGACTATTGTCCATGAAGTAAACAGCCTCAGGGCGCTGGTAGATGAATTCTCCCGCTTCGGCAAGATGCCCCGCATTGTTCTCGAACCAACAAGGATCGAGACGATAATAGAGGAAGTAAATGAACTCTACAGCAATGTAAAAGGGCTCAGGATCATCACATCCATCCTCAGTGAAATACCGGAGATAGAGATCGACAAGCAGCAGATGAAGATGGCCCTTATCAACCTCATCGATAACGCCGTACAGGCCGGGACGACTACTATATGGATAAACGTGCACTATCACTCTGAGCAGGATGTCATAGAGCTTGGAGTAATCGATGATGGCTCCGGGATAAGAGATGAAGACAAGGACAAGCTGTTTTTTCCGTATTTCTCTACACGAAAAGAAGGTACCGGACTCGGACTTGCTATTGTCAACAGTATCATCTCCAAACACCGTGGTCATATAAGAGTTCAGGATAACAAGCCCCGGGGCACGCAGTTCATCATAGAACTGCCCGTGGGGCATAAATGAACACCGCTTCTTTTCTTATCGCTCTTCCTTGCATCTTTGAGAATGAATGCGGTATCTTTATCGCATCGTATGGAAAATGTGTAAACGAGAGAAGAACCCAAAAGGAATACTGTTATTATGGCAAAGCCCATGAAAGCAACCGTACTCGTAGTAGATGACGAAGAATCTATAGTAGAAACCCTGTCCGGCATACTCAAAGATGAAGGCTATACCGTTTTAGCCGCCCGTTCCGGCATGGAGGCCCTGGATCTATTCAGGGACCGTCTGCCCGATGCGGTGCTGCTTGATGTCTGGATGCCTGAAATGGACGGCCTCAAGACGCTTTCCGAGATGAGAAAGATAAGACATGAAGCCCCGATTATAATCATTTCGGGGCACGGCAATATCGATACCGCTGTACAGGCCATAAAACTCGGGGCCTACGACTTCCTCGAAAAACCACTGTCCCTGGAAAAAGTCAACATACTGGTCAGACGCGCCCTCGAAAAAAGCCGCCTTGAGAGAGAAAACCTCGCCCTCAGAAGCAGCATTTCGGAGCAGTGCGAGATCATCGGTGAAAGTCCCCGCATGATCGAGCTGAAAGAAAAGATCAGGATGGCCGCTGCATCAAACGGCAGAGTCCTTATTATTGGTGAAAGCGGATCAGGGAAGGAACTCGTGGCACGGGCACTGCATAACGGCAGCGAACGAAGAGAGGGAAGCTTCATCGAAGTAAACTGCGCTGCGATTCCTCAGGAGCTGATCGAGAGCGAGCTCTTCGGTCATGAAAAAGGATCGTTCACAGGCGCTTTTGAAAGCAAGAAGGGTAAATTCGAGCTCGCTCATGAAGGCACGCTGTTCCTGGATGAGATAGGAGACATGTCACTCACAACCCAGGCCAAGGTTCTCAGGGTGCTCGAGACACAGGAGTTCCAGCGCGTCGGCGGAAGCAGAAAGATAAAGGTCGACGTCCGCATTATTGCTGCAACAAATAAGGACCTTGAAGAAGAGATACAGAAGAGCAACTTCAGAGAAGACTTATTTTACCGTCTCAATGTCATCCCTATCGAAGTCCCCCCCCTGAGAGAACGGAAAGATGACATACCCCTGCTGGTTGAGCATTTCCTGCAGATGTTCGCCACACAATACGGGCAGAAGCCCAAGAAAGTAAGTAAGTCCACACTCCGCTCACTTGTGGAGTACGACTGGCCCGGCAACGTAAGAGAGCTGAAAAATGCGATCGAGCGATTCGTCATAATGATCCCTTCAGACCTGATCGATATAAAAGAATTCCATCCGGCAAGGGGCATAAAATCGGATTACTCCTCATTCAAGACCCTGCGTGAGGCCCGGGAGCAGTTCGAGAAGGACTTCATAATGAAGAAGCTCCAGGAAAACTCATGGAACGTTTCCAAAACAGCAGAAGAGCTCGAAATCGAAAGAAGTAACCTGCACAGAAAGATAAAGGCCCTCGGCATAGAAACGCCGTAGTATAGGGATAAGGGTACGAAAGTCAGGGTTATTTTCCAGGTCGTCCCGATAGGTGTTTGGCGCAGACATGTTTTTGCTGCCAGTTAATTTGAAACTAAGTTAGAATATATTTTTTATTTGTATCGCCTGGACCAACGGGCTTTCTCCGAAAACCTGCCTGCCGGTAGGCTGATCCGTTACAGGTTACTTTTGCCCTTGACAACCGGAGGCCTTATAAGGGTTATAC
>CAZZGC010000040.1:2262-18396 GCA_964653915.1 uncultured Thermodesulfovibrio sp. | reverse complement strand
AAGTAAGCAGTAATCATTCTCAACTAAAGTTTTATTTCATACTGCCGAAAACATGATATATCCGTAAAAAGGGAGGATAGGATGATAATAAACAGTTCTGAAATGACAATGGAGGCGACTCACAGCCTCACCCGGCAATACAGTCTCTCTGAGCAGCTCAGCATTCAGCCCGCTGCCGTAAGTAAAGAGCAGGCTGCGGGTGAGGGCGGAGACCAGGTCTCTATTTCCGCGAAGGCCTATGAAAAACTTGAGAAGGACCTTGAAAAGGCGCTGAAGCATCTGGAGAAACACATGTCGAAAATGGAAGAGAACCCGGAAAAGGAGTACCAGAAGGCGATGAAGCATCTGGCGCGCGATCTGGACAAGGCCATCAAGCATCTTGAGAAGTTCATGGGCAAGGTGGAGGAGACGGATGATGTGGAAGAAACTGATCATGAAGGTATGGAGGTAGATGCAGAAGACAGGCTCGATATGATCGGAAAGATAATCGAGGTGCTTACAGGACGCCGGATGTCGCTCTCTGAGAGCGATGATGATCATGATGAGGATCATGGAGATGCTCACAGGGCTGAAAGCAAAGAGCATGAGGAGAGACCGCAGTCATGGAACATCTCCTACAGCAGGCAGGAATCCTACAGTGAAACAGAGCAGATGACATTCAATGCCGGCGGTATAGTTCAGACAGCCGACGGCAGACAGATAAACTTTTCCCTTGATATGATGATGAGCAGGGAATATATGGCGGAACAGAACATTGATCTGAATCTGACGGGAGTGAGGGCGGACAATATCATTGTCAATCTCGGACTTCCGGCGTCTGAACTTGCTGCCGGTACATCATTCAGTTTCGGCCCTGCCGACAGTAGCGGAGACTCTGTATCGTATCTGTCGTTGGGAGGAGGCGTGCTGAGTCTTGATCTGAACGGCGACGGTCTCGTCAACGATATGTCTGAAATTGTCGGCGCCGGAAGCGATAACGGATTTGCTGCACTTGCAGCCTATGACGAGGACGGTAATGGATGGATCGACGAGGCTGATTCGGTTTTCAGCTCACTCGGGCTTTATGATCAGGCCTCTGAAATGGGAGGGTCTCTGACGGGTCTTAAGGAAGCCGGTGTCGGCGCAATATATCTTGGCAGCGTTGAGTCACCGTATACGATGATGAATGATACCAATACCGTTGCAGGCAGTATCGAGAGATCGGGCGTTTATCTCGCCGAGGACGGGACCCCGGGAACCGTTCAGCAGCTCAGCGTAATCGTGTAGGATTTGTGCGAATTTTCATATTAGAATTTTTTATAATTTGAAATTTGGCATTATCCGGCTGCCTTGGTGCATCACTATTTATCCTCTATTTTCGAATAATTAACACGGTTATTCCCGATGCCCACTGTGCGCCGCTCCACAAGAGAGGGGGACGAGAGCCTCTCATATTGGTTGACTCTGATTTTCGAAACTCACTATAATTCTGTTCTACAGGTCTTCTTTTTGACCCCTGGAAATAATAATACAGTTTACCGGTAAACCGGCTTAAAAGAGGGAGGAGTTTCATGAAGTATTTCAGAAAGATAATGATAATCCTGGTGACGGTGTCTTTCATCTCCGTTGCATCTATGTCATCGGCGCACTCTGTAAACCTCAATGTGGAATTACTCAAGGCGGTTGCGGCCGGCAATGTTGAAAAGACCTCCAACCTCATAGCAAATGGTGTAGATGTGAACGTCAGAGACAGGATGGGCAAGACGCCTCTCATGTATGCAGCCTATTTCGGTCATAAGGAAATAGTCAAACTGCTTCTTGACAAAGGCGCAGACGCCAATAAAAAAACCGGTAAGGGACAGACCGCATTGATGGCGGCTGCATTTGGGGGGCACACGGACATAGTCCGTATGCTTATCGATAGAGGTGCTAATATTCATGCCAAGGATGCCCTCGGCGGCAGTGCGCTGATGGATGCAGCCTACAAGGGGCACGCGGATGTAGTCAGACTCCTCATAGAAAAAGGTGTTGATGTAAACTCCAGAGACCTCAAGGATGGAACGGCCCTGATGGATGCCGCATATGAGGGGCACGCAGATGTGGTTAAGCTGCTCGTCGAAAACGGCGCCGATGTAAATGCGAAAAATGACAAAGGGGAAACCTCTCTTATGGATGCTGCCTCCCAGGGACATGCCGGAATAGTCAGTATACTTCTCAAGGCCGGAGCAAGGGTTATGGATAAGGATGCGATAGGTGAGACCGCCATAGGCAAGGCATCAAAAGCCGGCCATAAGGATATAGTTAATCTGTTGAAACGAGCGGCCTCACGGGGGTAATTGCTGCCAGGGGAACAGATCCTCCTAAAGTATCTTCCCGATTCTTGAAACAGCCTCTTTCAGTCGCGTCACCGGTACAGTCAGGGCGAAGCGGATGTAGCCTTCGCCGGGGGTTCCGAAACCATTGCCTGGAGTGGTAAGTATACCGGCATTTTTAAGCAGATGCGCTGTAAAGTCCATTGAACTCATCCCTTGCGGACATTTTACCCACAGATAGAATGTGGCTTCCGGCTTATCCAGTTCCAGCCCTATTTTCTTCAGCCCGTCATGCAGAGCGTCCCTCCGCTGCCGGTACATCTTTCGAATCTTTCCCAGAACCTTGTCATCTGTAGACAGGGCGGCCACGCCTGCCTCTTGAATCGCCTGAAATATTCCTGAGTCGAGATTTGTCTTTATCTTTCCCAATCCGGCGATCGCGTCTCTGCAACCTGCTGCGAAGCCTATCCGCCAGCCGGTCATGTTATAAGTCTTTGACAGAGAGTGGAACTCGATTCCGACCCTTTTTGCCCCCGGTATCTGAAGAAAACTGAGCGGCCTTGCATTATCGTCATAGTAAATTTCAGAATATGCCGCATCATGGCAGATAAGGATATTATGTTTTTCAGCAAAGGAGATGAGCTTCCTGAAGAATGACTTTGATGCTGATGCAGCCGTTGGGTTGTTAGGGTAGTTCAGAAACATTAATTTTGCTTTCTGCAGCACTCGCTCAGGGATGCTGTCGAGGTCAGGCAGATAGCCGTTCTTTTCAAGCAGGGGCATTTCGTAGCTCTTGCCTCCTGCAAAGAGCGTTGCCACGGGATATACAGGATATCCCGGTGACGGCACGAGCACATAATCACCGGGATTGATGAAAGCCAGCGGCATATGCCCGATGCCTTCCTTGGAACCGATGAGCGAGAGCACTTCGGTCTGAGGATCGAGTTTTACACCGAACCGCTTTCTGTACCAGTCCGCAACCGCCTGCCTGAAGGACAACATTCCGGTATATGAAGGATATCGGTGGTGCTCCGGATTAGTTGCCGCTTTACGGAGGGCATTCACGATATGCTTGGGCGTAGGCGAGTCCGGGTCTCCTATACTCAGGTCGATGAGGTCCACCCCTTTTGAAAGTGCCTGCTCCTTCATTTTATCGATTGTCGCAAACAGATAGGGGGGCAGGCTTTTGACTCTCTTTGCCGGTTCTATGAGTATTCCTTTTTTCAATGCAGTCCTCCTGTAAGATGCATATAGCAAGGGTTAAGATTCAGGGAAGAACTATTATAAGCGGTAAGAAATTAATTTTCAAAACAGTGCATCACAGTATGAATCCGACGATGTATTTAAGAGCAGCGGATATGATCAGAATCCCGAGCATGAGCCTGATCGGTTTCTGAGGTATGTATTTCTGACATCGTGCTCCGAGATAAACCCCGGCAAGGCCGCCCACGCCGAAGAGCAGCCCGAGCGCCCAGTCGGGCGCGGTCGCTTCACCGGGGCCGAGTCTTGCCATCGAATAGACAGCGACACCCGCTATGGAGCTTGCAAATGTACTGAAAAGAGTTGCTCCCGCTGTTGTATAAACGGGAAGACGGAACAGGGCTATGCATACAGGCGCTATTATTGCTCCACCTCCAATACCGTATGCCCCTCCAACGACACCGACTGCGAGTGATATCATCAACAGGACTATCCAGTCGAACGAGTAATTGCTGCCCATGAATTCATACGTTATTGTGTGTGCTGAAAATGAAATGGTTTTTACTGTTGAGCCGGGAGAAGGACTCGTCCGGCGATCTTTGGCCTGTCCGTCTTTTTCGAAGACAGATTTAAGCAGCCGCATGCTTATATAAAGGAGAACGAGCCCGGCAAATAATTTGAACCGTGACGGTTCCGGCAGATATTTTACCCGGATGTAATAACCGGCAGCGAGCCCCGGCAGCGAGCCGGCCGTTATAACGGCCGCGAGGGGCCATACCATTCTGCCTTCCCTGATGAATCTGTAAACTCCGCCCGGAATGGCGATGATATTAAAAACGAAGTTGGTGGCGCTGACCGCCGGGCTGGTAAAGTTGAGGAAGCTCATCTGGAACGGCAGGAGGAGAAATGCTCCGGTGACACCACCCATTGAACAGAAAAAAGAGATCACGAAGGCTACAAGGGGCGGGATGAATATATATGTCTCGACACCTGAGACCGGAAAGAGGATTTTGAAGTATTCCATCGTTCAGAGATCCTCGTCCCCGTGACGCACAGGAGCACGAAGGCGTTTCTTCTCCGATATGGCATGTTTTTCGGCAAGCAGTTTTTCTTTTGCCCTGCGGGAGCGCCTCTGTTTCTGCCTCCTGATCTTTGCTATGCGCCTGGCCTCTTCACTTTCCCTGCCGCGCTGGGCGGTATCTATCTTCTCACAGAGTTTCAGACGTGCATAATAGCGGTTGAGTCCCTGTGTCCTTGCTCTGCTGCATTTGACCTCAGTGCCTGTGGGCAGGTGCTTCAGGTAAACACAGGTGGCTACTTTGTTGACATTCTGTCCGCCGCGTCCGCCTGAGCGGATGAACTTTTCTTCGAGGTCGCTTTCCGAAATGCCCAACCCATCCATTTTCCTTTTCAGAGCATTTTCTTTTTCCGGGCTTACAGGGAACATGGCTTCAGTGGATCAGGGCCCCCGGCGGCCCGTAAGGAGTGCTGCGTCTGATACTATCGCTTTGGCTCTGTTCCTCAGCTCCATCGCATAAGGCTCCCTGTTAAGGAGCCCCTCTTCAAGGCGGTTGAGTATGTTGTAATAATAATTCCATCCCCTTTTTTCCTCTTCATAAATTCTCCGGAGACCGGATGGCTCTTTTGTAAATTGCATTATGGCTTTTCGCAGTCGCAGGGAACCCGTTTTGATGAATTCCATCCCCTTTGTCTTTCCTTCCTCATCACAGGCTGCATAATAAGATGCGGCCTTCAGTGCAAACCTGAGATAGACGACCGTCAGGGGAATCCTCGATATGAAACAGCCGGTGAACGGGTCGACATTGTTCTTGATCGTTTCTATTGGCCACGGAAGGGCAGCCGCATAATAAGAAAACATCAATATCCTGATATAATCTCCGATGAGTTTTCCCGTTTCCGCGGCCTTTATGGCGTCAGCGGCAAAGGCCTCTTTGTCATGCCGCATGATGAGGCCGTCCTTGTGTACGTAACGCAACGGCCGCTTGCCGCTGAACAGCACCGACAGGAGATAGGCTTGATCTTCCGCCCTTCCTATTACAGTAGGGGTAAATGGCCGGTGTCTGCGAAGTGAATCTACAAGTATGCCGTTGGTCCCACCCGTTACATGTATTCTCTGCAGACACTTTTTATGCCCATCGATCTCTCCGGTGTCATACCTTGTCATCATCTCCGCCTCTGTTGAAAGCGCCTGAGGCAACCTGCTGAAGAAGATGAGTTCGTCGGGCCTGAGGTTGTCATCGGGGAATTTTACATCAGGCGTGAATACCGAAGTCTCCTCGTCGCCGCCGTTGACAAGGGCTCCCGCGATCATTCCCAATTCAACCGGTCTGCCGTCGCTGTCTGTGCCACATGCCCCCCACAGCTTGCTTTTCAGATGCTCGAAAGCCGACATGCCGCATTGTTCAACAAGTCTTTTCTGCGGGAAAACCTGGTCGAGGTCTATCTTGAAGGTTGCCCGGATTTCGCTGTTGATCAGGACATGCCAGAAGGCTGAAATGGCCTTGAGAAAACTGTAGTGTCTTCCATATTCGCCGTCAACCCCGAATACTTGCCTGAGCGGGCCTTTATCTCCTGAAATATTGTAATGCTCCGCCGCGGGAATAAGTACCGCGTTCAGAATTCTTTCGGTCTCTACCTCCGTAAAGACATAGATGTCAAGGTGACGGATATTTTTCTCTTTCCGCAGTTCCGCTTCGATATACTCTCTTACCGTGTTGTGGAGCCCCCTGTGCGTGACCGAGACCGACAGCGCGCACGACAGACGTGCATCCAGAGGGACCGTCCCTCTGTCCTTTTCGAACCCTACCGCGGCATCGAGACCTTCCAGACCATGCAGAATCTCATTGTGCTCAGGATGTACTCCAAGCGGAATGGGATGATCGTACCAGTAAACCTGCGGCTCCTTCATGGCATCCGCGATCCTTTTTTTAATAGCATTTCCTCCAGCGATATGGCTTATATTATCCGTATCAAGAGGGACTGTAAGAAGTATGTTGGAAGTAAAAAGAATCTCTTTGCATGGGTCATCGATAATCCGGGAACCGGTCTTCGTGACAACTACGGTCCGCTTATTCCGGAGCCTGCTGATCATTTCTTCACGGTCACTATTTATCCCGCGCCCCTCGGGGAAGAATACATCCCTGAATCGCTCGATAATTTTATCCCGGTCATTGTCATTAGCGGAATCCGTAACTATCCCGTTGAGCGCATCCAGTGCGGCATCGAACTCCCTGTCTTCGAGACAGCGGTCGTACAGTTCATGCCGGATAGCATCCATTCCGTCCAGATAGAAGGCGGCCGTCTCAGTCCATGGATACCCATATGCAGATTGCCTGACGTATGAAGAAGCCTCTGCATAAAGTGGATGATCTTGTCCGGAAAGCATGATCAGAAAAGAGGCGTTGAAGTTGCGGGCAATACCTGCTTCGGTCGTGTCGTCGGGGATGAACTGTGCGGTGACGTCAACTGTCGGGACGGTTTTTATATGACTTGCATCTGTCGTGATAAACCTGATTATGTTATCGAGCCGTCTGTCCATAAGAACTATTTACCGGGGCGATGCAAAGGACGCTTAATTATACCATCAATACATGGTGTTTGGTGTCTATAATAAAGCATGGGTTTTGCGAAAAAAAGCATCAAAAAAGTTATAAGGATCGATTATATGCGCATAATAATTTTTACTTTGACATTCGGGGTAATTGTGCGATAATGTAATTCCTGCTTTTAAACCTCAGTAGACTTAAGGGTCCTTTTTTTATTTTGGAGAAGAGATGAAGAGTCATGTTTGGAGACCTCTATTTGTAGTTCTTGGCGCTCTGGCTCTCGCCATGGTGGCCAGGTATTTTATCGTTCCCCGTGATTTTGGTGTCGGAGAAAGGGGCTTCATGTACAGTTTCCACAGGATGAGCAACGAAGATGAATGGAAGGCCTTCAAAGTTAAGTATCAGGGCAAGGAGTACTGCGGTGAGTGTCATGAAGAGAAATATGAGGCGAATATGGGATCCAAGCACAAGATTATTCAGTGTGAAAACTGTCACGGTCCCGCGATTGATCATCCCGAGGATCCGGAAAAACTCACTATAAACAGAAGCAGGGCTCTTTGTATAAGATGCCATGCAGCCTTGCCTTATCCGACAAGTCACAGAAAGGACCTGCCTGCCATCGATCCGGCAGAGCATAATCCTGACGAAAAATGTGCAGAATGCCATGATCCGCATGAGCCGGATTTGTAGGAGTTAGATGATGAAATTTTCAAGAAGAGATTTTCTATCTACGGCGGTCAAGGGAGCCCTTGTGACTTCCCTGCCGATGAGCGCCTTGAAAATATTGAGCCCGGACGAGGTCAGGGCTGCCATAAAGAAGCAGAATGTAAGATGGGGGTTTGTCGTTAATACGTTTAAATGTGTGGGTTGCGGCTTCTGTATAAAGGCATGCAAGCTCGAAAACGAGGTGCCTTACGATATACCGGTTTCAAGGACATGGATCGAGAGATATGTCATTACCAAAGATGGGAAGACCCTCATCGATTCCCCCAATCACGGAAGGGAGGGCTTTACAGAGCAGCGGATTCAGGAGAGAGATGTTCATCCTGATGATGTAGCCAAGGGCTTTTTCGTTCCCAAGCTCTGCAATCAGTGTGAAAATCCTCCGTGTGTTCAGGTCTGTCCGGTTGGCGCAACATATCAGACGGCCGACGGAGTGGTGCTCGTGGACCGGTCATGGTGTATCGGATGCGCTTACTGTATAATGTCATGTCCGTACGGGGCGCGTTTCTTCCATCCTGTTTACAAGACGGCAGAAAAATGTACCTTCTGCTACCACCGGATAGTCAAGGGCATGAAGACAGCATGTGTGCAGGCCTGTCCGTTCGGGGCCAGGATGGTCGGTAATCTGAAGGATCCCAACGATCCTGTAACAAAAATCGTACTTACTCAGCGCGTCGGCGTGCTGAAAGATTCGTTCGGAACTAAACCACAGGTCTATTATATCGGCCTGGACGAAAATGTGAGGTGATCAGATGTCTCCGGAAGTGTCGGAATTAGTAGTACATGGAGTTGAATGGACGACGAAGGAACTGTTCACGTACCCGAATGAGGTCGTGTACTGGACAATTCAGATCGTCTTATATCCCTATATAACCGGTCTCGTTGCCGGGGCATTTGTCCTTTCATCGCTTTACCACGTTTTCGGACAGGAGGACCTCAAGGATATCGCAAAATTTGCTCTTGTATTTTCATTTGCACTTCTTATTGTAGCGCCGATGCCACTGCTGTTTCATCTTCAGCATCCGGAGAGAAACTTCGAGGTTATGCTGACGCCTCATTTTACATCTGCGATAGCGGCGTTTGGTATGGTCTATTCTTTTTATATGGCGATCGTTGTATGTGAAATATGGTTTGTTTACAGAAAATATTTTGTTGAACAGGCCATAGTGCTGAAGAACGCCACGGCCTTTAAGGATAAAATGTTCGGGTTGCTCTACAGAGTCCTGACGCTGGGGTCTTATGACGTCAGTGAAGAGGCCCTTCACAAGGATCACAAGATCGTCAAGTTTCTTGCTGCTCTCGGTATACCGGTGGCCTGTTTCCTGCACGGGTATGCAGGATTCATATTCGGTTCGGTCAAGGCAAACGCTCTCTGGATGACCCCGCTTATGCCGGTGATATTTATTATGTCGGCAATAGTCTCCGGTATCGCACTGTGTATTTTAGTTGATATCATAATCATGGAATGGACCAAATACAGACTAAAAAGGAAGAAGTCACATCTGCCTGTATCTCCTGTGGAAGTCAGCGGTGTTGAGATGGACATAATGAAAAAGACGACAAGATATCTTATCGCCGCAATGATAGCAGCGTTCGTTTTAGAGATCGTTGACCTGATATTCCGCGGATATACCGCTATGAAATCATGGGATATTCTGAGGCTGGTCATATATCAGAGGGATTTCACAAAAATATTTATTCTCCAGTATGGACTCGGCAACATTACGCCGTTCGTATTGCTGCTACTGCCCGGGCTTACGGTGCGGCGCACCGCTATTGCTACAGCCCTGGTACTGTTCGGAGTGTTCATGATGCGGTGGAATGTAGTAATCGGAGGCCAGGCATTTTCAAACACATTTGCCGGGTTCATGGATTACCACCTGCCGATTATTCCGCATAGCATAGAGACATTCAAGGAAGGTGCTGCGGGCGCCCTGTTCATGGCGTCATTGCCGTTCTTCCTGTTTTATATAATCAACAAGGTCGTCCCGTCCATAAAGTACGGCAAGACGGCTGATGATAATTCCTGAAGACTATATAAGAAGCATTGACTGTTCGTTGTATTGACACAGGCAACGGGTTTTGTTAGAGTTTTAAATCCGATTTTCTTTACTGATGGGAGGAGCAATGAAAAGGCGAAGTTTTTTGGGAATGCTGGCAACGGCTTTAGGATTAACTGCTTTCGGTTCTATTGCTTATCCGTTGCTTCGCTATCTGGCCCCGCCTTCAAAGCACGCGGGGGCAGGGAAGGGTTCCTTCAAGAAGTCGGATATAGGCAATGCCAAGGAGATAGTTGTCAACGGTACGCCGGCGATCATAATAAACCGTCCTGGTAAAGGTTACATCGCTTTATCGAGAGTGTGTACCCATCTGGGATGTCTGGTAGAATACGACAGGGACAACAAGAGACTGGTCTGTCCCTGCCATGCAGGAATATACGATCTGGAAGGCAGGGTCCTTTCCGGCCCCCCGCCTAAACCGTTAACCGCATTTCCCCTGAAGGTCGAGGGAGAAGATATCACGGTAGGGTAGGTAATATGTGGCAAAATATCAAGGATGGATTGGAAGTAAGAATCGGCCTTTCCGAACTGATAGACGGAAAGCTGAAGCAGTTCAGAATTCCGACTGATACGAACATCTTTTATACAATCGGAATAGTCACTCTCGTGGCGTATGTGATTCAGGCCGTAACAGGTTACTTTCTCCTTATGTACTATGTACCGCACTCGGATTACGCCTTCAACAGTGTTCAGAAGATCATGACGGTCATCCCCTACGGATGGTTTGTCAGGATGATCCACGTGGTTGTCAGCAATCTGATGGTGGCACTGGCGTTTATTCATCTTATATCAATCTTTTTCATGGGTGCATACAAGCGCCCGAGAGAATACACCTGGCTTATGGGGGGGCTTCTGCTGCTTATAACGATGACATTCTGCCTGAGCGGCTATCTGCTGCCATGGAGCCAGAGGAGTTACTGGGCCACAACGATCGTTACCAACATTCCGACAGCTTTTCCCGCCATCGGGGAGGCGCTGACTACCCTGCTGCGGGGAGGAGACAGTGTGTCCGGAATCACCCTTACCCGGTTTTTCTCGGTTCATGTCGGATTTTTGCCCCCGCTGTTTTTAGCCTTTGTCGGTCTGCATATATTTCTCGTATGGAGGATCGGCCTTTCAGTTCCCCCATTCAGCAAGTCTGCCGATGAGGAGAAACTGTGGAGGGAGCGGAGCATGGAGTCCGAGAATGAGTTCAGCAAGATGATCTATTCCAAGACTTATCCTTTCTACCCGAACTTTCTCCTCAGGGAGGTCGGGATGACCATGCTGTTTCTGTCGATCACTTTTCTTATAATCTCATTCATGCCTACATTGTTTCTGCCGGAGGCTGCAACGACTCCTGCTGATCCGTTAAAGACACCGCTGCATATCAAACCGGAATGGTATTTTCTTGCTCCATATCAGATCATGAGAATGATACCGAACAAGTTCCTGGGTATCAGCATTCAGTTAATAGCTATCATAGTATTTCTGGCATGGCCTTTCCTTGATACCAAAGAGGAGCGTAACGTGCTGAAGAGACCGCTTCTTCTTATTCTGTTTGTGGCCTTGCTGGCATTGTGGGTCCTGTTAACTCTCTGGGGGAGGTACTCGTGAGATACACTTTGGCCTTTTTGACCGCCGTCATTCTAATATCTGCGTCGCTGGTATATGCCGATTACAGAGAACTTTTTGAGAAGGAGTTCCTGAGCAAGCCGTGGGGTGTAGAGATCGAAGTCACTAACGCGTGTCTTGAGTGTCATACGTCCGAAGCAATGAGTGTCGATTATCAAAGAATTCCTCAGGAGTGGCGGCTGAGCTGGCATTACAGAAATAATGTGGAGTGTCAGGACTGTCACGGGGGCGACGCCGAGGATGCTACAATGGCGATGTCCCATCAGAGAAAGTTCGTTGGGAAACCATCCTATAATGATGTGCCTGAATTTTGCGGCAAATGCCATATCGGGATATTGAAGAATTATACTGAAAGTGGCCACGGCCGGGCGCTTCGCAAGAGCGGGAAAGGGCCCAACTGTGTTACCTGTCACGGGTCGCATAATATTCAGAAGGTAAGTATCGATATCATTAATTCTCAGCTATGCTCCCAGTGTCATTCTTATGAGAGGGCTAAAAACATCAAGCAGGCACTGTTTCAGACCGAGAGCATGATCGAGAAGATCGAAAGCGGTCTCGAAAGACTTCGCTCCATGGGTGTCTATCCTGATAAGGAGCAGAAGCGACTGTTTGATACTCAGGCGAAATTCCGGACCCTGTTTCATACTATCGACGTAGATATGATCCGCAATAAGAATTACATCTTCGTAAAGCGCCTTGAAGAGATTCAGAAGGACGTCTCCGCAATGTACGAAGAGATCAGTTTCAGGAAGAAGTTTGCTACATACCTCATGCTCCTTTTTGGTGCATTATGGGTTGTAGTATCCATTATATCCCGCAAAAAGGAATAGCAGCCCGCGCTGACAAAACCGCTCCCGGCCGTCTTTTATCGGCCTTTCCGCACAGTACTTGAAAAAATCATAAAGAATATATAAAATATTCCAATTCATTCATTTGTATTGTTTATATCAACTTCAGTTCTGAACTCGTTCAGAGAAAAAAACTCAAGGAAAGGTCGAAAAATGGTATCAATCATCATCAAGGTACTCAGGTGCGAAAGAAGGGCGAAGCTGTTTTTCATCACACTTTTTCCGGTACTGCTTCTGAATATTCCCTGGTCGGGAGTGTATGCGGCATCGGATGATCTGCCTAAATACTTTGTTCCTCCTCCACCGTTTTCAGAGGGCATATTCCCCTGCAACGACTGTCACGAAGATATGGAGCCTGACGAGACCCCCCGTGAGCTTGATTTCCACGAGGATATTAAACTCAAGCATTTCGACGGATGGTGCTTCAGCTGTCATAATCCCAAAGACAGGGATAAGCTCAGACTTGCTAACGGCATGCTGATACCTTACAACGAATCTTACTACCTCTGTGGTCAGTGCCACGGAACAATTTTCAGGGACTGGAAGGCAGGTGTCCATGGAAAGCGTACCGGGTTCTGGAACGGCAAGAAAATGTACCGCCTCTGTCCCCAGTGTCACTGGCCCCATGCGCCAAGGTTCAAGCCGCTTAAGCCGCTCCCGCCGCCCATAAGACCAGAAGACATAAAGTATTCAAAGAGCCGTCAGGAGGATATACCACGTAATCCACTTGAAGAAATTCTAAAATCGGAGAAGAGTGATGTCAGAAAATAAGAACATGATTCATGGAAAGATCAACAGAAGGGCTTTTCTTAAGGGATCGGCTATGGGTCTGGCGTCTCTGGCCGTACCCTTTGGCAGCACAGACGCTAATGTATGGGAGGCATTCTTTCAGAAGCATTTCAAGAAGATGAACGAAGACGAACTGGCGGCTGTTATCAAGAGGCTTGAAAAGGAATATGCGCAGGAGTATGACGTCAATTTTAATATTAAGACGAAGCCGCCCATACCTGGCGTGAAGTTCGGTTATGGCCTCGACCTGTCCCGATGTATCGGATGCAGACGATGCGTATATGCATGTGTCAAGGAGAACAACCAGTCAAGAGATCCGCAGATACACTGGATTACGGTTCTGCAGTTTGAAAAGGGCCACAAATGGGTCAACGTCTTTGAAGAAGCCGATAAGTATTACAACCCGCACAAGGTACCGGAGGAGGGGCATTTTTATATGCCCGTTCAGTGTCAGCAGTGCGAAAATCCCCCCTGTGTCAAGGTTTGTCCCACCCAGGCGACATGGAAGGAACGGGATGGCATAGTAGTCATTGACTACAACTGGTGCATAGGCTGCCGGTACTGCATGGCGGCCTGTCCCTATGGTGCTCGCCATTTCAACTGGGCAAAACCCCGGATCGCTAAGGAAGAGCTGAATCCCGAAACCCATTACCTAGGCAACAGGCCGCGGTACAAGGGTGTGGTTGAGAAATGCATATTCTGTATCCAGAGAACACGCGAAACACCCGGCAGATATCCGGCGTGTGTAGAGATCTGTCCGGTTGGCGCCCGCAAATTCGGGAACCTGCTCGATCCGGAAAGCGAGATACGCTACTGCATCGAGAACAAGAGGGTCTTCCGGCTGAAGGAGGATCTCAATACATCGCCAAAATTCTTTTACTTCTTTGCTACTTAAATAAATGGGAGAGTGACCAATGAGTGATATTTTTCAGCCAGTAAGAAATTTCGTTATTACTCTGAAGTTCATCACCAAGGGAGGCAAGTGGTATTACACGTGGCTTTCCTTTCTGGGGATACTGATCGCGTGGGGAGTTATTTCATACATACAGCAGATGAATTATGGAATGATTATGACCAATATGAGGGATCAGGTCTCCTGGGGATTTTACATCTCGAACTTTACGTTTCTTGTAGGTGTGGCTGCTGCGGCCGTTCTTCTCGTCATCCCCGCCTACCTATACAATTTCAAGCCGATCAAGGAGATAGTGCTGCTGGGAGAGATGCTTGCCATAACGGCTATTATCATGTGCCTCCTCTTCGTGGTATCCGATCTTGGACGGCCGGAAAGGGGCTGGCATATTCTGCCGGTCATCGGAATGATGAATTTTCCGTCGTCGCTTCTTGCCTGGGACGTGCTTGTGCTGAACGGATATCTCGCGATTAACTCTGTCGCGGTGTTCTATGTCCTATACAGACTTTCTCTCGGTAAACAGTACAGCATGTCGATTATATGGCCGATCGTAATCATATCCATCCCGTGGGCTATCAGCATACATACAGTAACGGCATTTCTGTATAACGGGCTCTCGTCGAGACCGTTCTGGAACGCCTCTATCCTTGCGCCCCGTTTTATTGCATCGGCGCTCTGTTCGGGCCCTGCGCTGATGCTGATCATCTTTCAGATCGTCAGAAAAGTATCGAAGATAGAGATTTCTGATATCGCCATATTCAAGATCGCCGAGCTTATTGCCTATGCGATGGGACTGAACCTCTTTCTGTTCGGCGCCGAGTTCTTCAAGGAATTTTATTCCGGCAGTATACACCTTGCACCGATGAAGTATCTGTATTTCGGTCTTCACGGTCACTCAAACCTCGTGATCTGGATGTGGCTTGCGTTTATCTTCAATGTCGCTGCTTTTTTCATATTCCTGCGTCCTAAGACCAGAGAGAACTTTTTCGCCCTGAATTTGGCCTGCGTGCTCATAATCACCGGTGTTTATATCGAAAAGGGCATGGGATTAATCATTCCTGGCTTTATACCGGGAGTTCTGGGCGAGATTTACGAGTATGGCCCTTCTGGGATAGAAAAGAGCGTCACTATCGGCATATGGGCTGCGGGTGCACTTGTCTTCACACTGTTCCTTAAGTTTGCTCTTCCGGTCTATACTGGAGAGCTGAGGTTTTCTGGCGGCGATTCGGAGCGAACAACAGCGGGACATTAGATGTACTGACCCGCATTACTCCGGAATCATAACAGGTGTGGCGAGAAAATCGTTACTGACTCCCCTATCTCCGGTTAATCGCATCTTGAGACGGCTGTGGGGATCACACGTCTCTTTACAACTCTGTCCAGAATGTTGCGGTATATCTCCAGGGCTTTATCGGTATTGCCGGACAGGTGGTACGCCCTGCCGAGTTCATAACTGTTCATCAGCGATGCGGACTGTTCCGGTCTGTTGCTGCTCAGGATTTTGATGGCCTCTTCCGTCATCCCCTTTTGCAGCAACGCGGCACCGAGTCCGGTCGCTGCATCAGCAGAATCCGGGTCTAACTCCAGCGCCTTTTTGAATTCAGCATACGCTTCATCAATTTCATGGTCGTCAAGCAGAAGGAACCCCAGGAGTATATGCGGGGGGGCAAAACCGGATTTGTAGCCGATAGACTGCCTTGCCGCATCAATGGCCAGGTCATAGAGCCTTTCCTCTGTGAAGTGTAAGGCAAGATTGTATCTTCTTTCCGCCTTCAGGAGCTGTTCATCTCTTTTCTTCCTTGTCGGGGAGAAGGCCTCTTCGAGTTCCCTTCGTCCGATGTCACCGAGCATGAAACGAATCATCCCTTCAACCTTTGATCTGTATGAAAGCGCATGCCCCGGAAGTCCGTACCTGAATTTTCCCTCCCTGTCTATGATTACGGTAGAGGGATAGACGCGAATCCCGTAAGAACCGTAAACCTCTCTTTCAGGATCAAAAAGTACAGGGAATTCCACACCCGCCTCACGGATCGTAGAAGCAACTTCCTCTCTTTTTTCAGCCTCAGCGATGATTGCCATGACTTCTATACCGCGATCTTTGTAAGTTTTATAGATCGTCTGGATATCCCTCAG
>CAZZGC010000040.1:0-2162 GCA_964653915.1 uncultured Thermodesulfovibrio sp. | reverse complement strand
AGGAAAAGATGAAGAAGCCCCTGTTGTTTGCTTGCTACAGGGCATGAATTGTGATACGGTATTTGCATCCGGAATAAGGAATTGAATGCCGATAATCAGTAAGTGGCGTACGGCCGTAAATGACAGGCCGGCCTTAAAACGGCTTGTAATGATCATTGCTTTGCTTGTGATCCTCATTGCTGCTGCCAGCCTTGCCTTTACCACATACGACTTTACGCAGAATAATCCTTCTTTCTGCAACAAGTGTCACATAATGAACGATGCATTTTCTTCCTGGCAAAAGAGCGTTCACAAGGATATAAACTGTCATGAATGCCACAAACTCAACCCATCCGATCTGAATACCCTCCTGATCAGCGCCTTTATAAAGCGTGTTGATAAAGTGCCTGTGCGTTACGACAGGATACTTGTGCCATGGAAGACATGCATGGGGTGCCACTGGCAACAGAACGAAGAATTCCCTGACGCGGTAAAGATCAATGACTCCAGGCTGCACGCAAAGCATTATTTCATAGAGAAAATAGAGTGTGCCAAATGTCATGGCTACAATCTTCATCAGTTTCTTCCGGAAGAGAGATTCTGTACCCGTTGCCATGAGAGGAAAGACACCCATGAGAGTATGATGTCACACCTGCCCTGCCTGAACTGCCATACGGACAGGACGGAAGACCTGTTACCGGAGAGAGAGAAGTGCCTTTTCTGTCATGAAAAGGGTCATAATAAAAAGCTTGAGAAGCTTACAATAGATGTCGCTTATTTCCGGCCATCTGTGGAGACCGTAAGCAAGTCGCCAAAGATCGAGGTGCCGGAAAACGCCCCGATGCAATTCAGGTGTAACAAGTGCCATATACCTCACGACAAGGTCCGGCCGGACTACGGTACATGTATGAGTTGTCATCCCGATCAGCTTCGTGTTGGTGTTCATGCGCTGCACGTCTCGGAGGCGGAACTTGAATGTTCCTATTGTCATAAACCACATTTCTGGAAAGTGGGCGACAAAGAGGCAAAGGAACTCTGCAGCGAGTGTCATGACTATACATCTCCCAGTGAATTTATAGGCAAGCAAGGCAGGTGATGATCTAAACCATGACTCCGGGATAGCGTAAAAAAAGAGGCATATCCCTTCCGGAGAAGGGATATGCCATGAGATAAGCAAATGATATTGATTAGTGTTCGTACTTCAGAGGAAAATGCTTGTGAGTCTTTGCGAGCCTTTCCTTGAAGTTGAATTTGTACTTTGCATCGACCTTTTCGTTAAAAGGACTGTCACCGCCGTGGCATGACATGCATCCCTTCTCATCCTCTGAAGGGATGGTGAGTCCGGCTGCTTTTGCCTCAGCACGTTTAAACTTCTTGTTCTTCTTCATGAGCTTGCGATACTCGCTTCCGGGGCCGTGGCAGCCTTCGCACTGAACACCGGCCAGCTTCGGGGTATCCTCGATGCTCTTGAACCCTCCGTCTTTGCCGTATCCGGTTGTATGACACTTCAGGCACTTGGCGTCGTGTGTGTAGTCCTTGTTCGGGTCGAGGCCGGCTTTCTTCTTTGCATCTGCCGCCACACCCGCCTTGAGCTTTTCGAAGCTGTCGGCCATGGCCGTTTTCTTCCAGGATTTGTACTGCTTAATGTGACAGGCCTTGCATTTCTTTACACCGACATAACTGGCGGCATCAGCATTTGAAGAAAAAGCGGCGCCAAGGGCTACTGCGAACATGAGCGCTACAACTACGGTCAGAATCTTCTTCACTGTTTCACCCCCTTTCTGTTGTGAAATATTTCAACAGCTATAATGCTGTTACTTAAAAAGTACATGCATTCCGCATCGGGCGGTCATGCTCTTTTGGACTAAGAAATTCTATGGCGGAGGAGGTAGGATTCGAACCCACGGTCCCGATCGCTCGGGACTACGGTTTTCAAGACCGTCGCCTTCGTCCACTCGGCCACTCCTCCTGTAACGTGAAATCAGGGAAGCTGAAATACCCCGTATTATACCAAAATGGCCGTTTTTCTTTAAAGATTCTTTTACATATTTTTTCATTCCTGTCCTCCTACTCCAAAGACTAATGCAAAGTTATGAATTTTTTGTGAAATTTCTCATTAAATCCATTCCCGGGATGATAAAAATATCGGACTCCAATAAAATAGTGGTTAATCTATGAAACGG
>CAZZGC010000039.1:0-18472 GCA_964653915.1 uncultured Thermodesulfovibrio sp. | reverse complement strand
ACCGCCTCGCATCTCATATTGAACAAGGATGGAAAGTGCTTGATATAGGCTGCGGCCTGGGCATTCCCTGTCTCTGTCGCCGGAGCGCTCATCATGGCAATCCCCTGGCCGGAGATGGTGATGCCCCTCGTCTATCTCGTCTGGGGACTCACATTCGGAATCTATATCACCTTCCCTCTTTATGAAAACCGTTTGAGACAAGTATCAAGACATCCCGGCTTCATTTTCTTCGACTTTGGCAGAGGTGGTATACAGGCGATACTATGGTTTATATTTATGGCCTGTCTGATAATTTATTCAATATTCCATGGAGACATCTCTGTCGCTTTCATCGGTAAGTGGGGACTGTTCAGTTTCATCATGGTCCTTATACTCTGCATGGACCTGACCGGAAGCACTCCTGTAATAAAGAGCGCTATTCACGATGATATCTCATTCAACATATATCTGAACCATGATAAGTGCAGGGGAGCTGCTATATGCACAACAGTCTGTCCGAGAGGATGTTTCGAGTTGCGCAAGTCTTCAAAAAAGATATCCATTCAGGGCATCATCAGGTGCATCAAATGTGGTGCATGCATTGTCCAGTGTCCAAATGACGCCCTCGGCTTCAAATCCGGTCATGGAACTATTGTTCCCCCTGACATAATCCGTAAATTCAAACTCAACCTGTTAGGCAAACGCCCCCGTATCACCTCGTAGGTGTTATACTGGCTGACTTCCCACCTGTGAGGCGGTACGGAAGGATGATTGCAACCGTGGCAATTGTGGTGTAAAATAAATAATTAATTGTGAAGTTGCGCAATCCCGCAATATATCACAATTACATTCCAAGTTATTTCACTACGAGAAAGGAGAAGTAGAAGATGGAACGAAAAAGACTGGTTTTAACGCTCATGCTGAGTCTCGTTCTGCTCGCAGTCTCAGCAACCCTCTCGGTCGCGGCATCAACAAAAATCTATGTTGTCAATAATAATGACAATACGGTCTATGCCATCGATGCGGCAACACATAATATAATAGAGACCATTCCCGTAGGCGCATCCCCTACCGGAATAGCCTATAATCCATCCAACAAGAAAGCCTACGTCGTAAACAGGGGTGACAACACGGTATCGGTTATAGACACCGTAAACAACCTCGTCACCGGCACAGTCAATGTGAATCCCTATCCCTGGTACGTTGCCGTCGACCCGGGTGAACACAAGATCGACCTGAACAAGTGGATCAAGCAACTCCCGGTTCATGTTGCATATGTAACGAGTCCTGTCGGTAACGGAATCGACATTATAGTTACGACCTTTGACGGTCTCCTCAGTCTGCCGATGGGCTCGATCAAGACAGATGTCCCGCCCGGTATCGGAGCTTTCAATATTGCCATAGATACAAACGATCAAATGGCATACATAGTTAACTGCCACAACTCTACCCTTTCGATCCTGGACCTGAAACAGAAACAGGAAGTTGCCAAAGTAGAAAATCTCGAAAAAGCCGACGGTTTTGTCGGTGTTGCGGTCGATACAGTACTTGATAAAGTCTATGCTGTAAGTGACGGCATCGACATTATGCCTGTTGTAGATGTCAGAACCGGGTCGGTTAGATCCAAAATCCGGGTTGGGAAATCACCCTTTAACGTTACAGTCGATTCATCCCTGCACAAGGCATATGTAGCTAACCGTGGCAGCAACACTGTATCGGTTGTGGATACCACAAATGATATTGTAGAAAAAACGATCAGCGTCGGTAACGGGCCGGTAGCAGTTGCGCTGACTGATGAGAAAGCATATGTCACGAATTGCGACAGCAGTGATCTCTCGGTCATAGACAGAAACACCAATGAGGTTGTCGACATTATACCACTGCCGAACCCGAAGACATACAAAGGCCTGTGTCCCTGGGGTGTGACGGTATTTTAAGATAGCAACGAAATTCCTGCAGATACGCCGGCCGAAGATTGAACTGCCGCATCAATCTTCGATGCCGGCTTTTTTGAGTTTTCTCCAGAGGGAAACACGGTCAATACCCAGTACCTGCGCTGCGGCCGTCTTGTTGCCGCCCACTTCCTTCAGTACCCATTGAATGTAAGACAGCTCCTGTTCCTCAAGAGAAGGGATCCTGCCATCCTGCTTTCTGAATGTCAGGATGCTCAGTTCACGCAGGTCATCCGGCAGATGGTTCAGTTCTATTGTACTGCCTGCTGTGAGTGCAACTCCACGCTCGATAATATTCTCGAGTTCACGAACATTTCCCGGATAATCATAGCTGGTCAGAATGGGGATGACTTCCTCACTTATATCGGTTACATCTTTCCCCATTAGTGTTGAGTACTTCCTGAGGAAATAGTAGCTCAACAGCGTAATATCCCCTTTCCTCCGGGAAAGGGGGGGGATATTAAATGAGACCACATTCAGCCTGAAAAACAGATCTTCTCTGAAATGTCCTGACCTGATAGCATCCTTTACATCCCTGTTGGTCGCGGCAATAAACCTGACATCGATCTTCCTCGGCGACGTGGCGCCGATTCTCAGGACTTCTCTTTCCTGTATAACCCGAAGCAGTTTCACCTGCATCGACGGCTCCATCTCTGTGATCTCGTCAAGAAAGAGGGTCCCCTTGTTCGCCATCTCGATCAATCCCTTTTTCATTCCCGATGCGCCTGTGAAAGCGCCTTTTTCGTATCCGAACAGTTCACTGGATAGAAGGCTTTCAGAGAATGCTCCGCAATTGATCGCAAAAAAAGGACCGCCCGCCCTTCTGCTGTGTGTATGAATGTAACGTGCAAACAGCTCTTTCCCGGTCCCGCTTTCACCACTTACAATCACGTTACAGTCGGTTGGAGCGATCTGTTTAGCCGTAACAAGCAATCGCTGCATCCCGGCATCCTGGGTCATTATCTTTACCTTACCCTCAAAACTCTCTATCTGCTCTCTCAGTCTGGCATTTTCTTTCTTCAGCCTTACCTTCTCAAATGCCTCTGCGACAACCTTCCTGACCTCATCAAGTTTGAAAGGCTTGGCAATGTAATAGTAAGCTCCCTTTTTCATACTGTCTATCGCGGAAGGCAAAGTTGCATAGGCGGTTATCAGGATGACCTCGGACATCGGAGAAAGCTCCTTGCACCGCATAAGCACCTGTATGCCGTCAACATTTTCCATTCTCAGATCTGTCAGAACGACGTCAAAACCCGTACTCTCCATAGCCTTCAGGGCAGCCACGCCATTGCTTGCTGTTGCAACATCATATCCCTCTTTCCTGAGCGCCCGTTCGAGGTTCCTCAGCGTGATTCTCTCATCGTCAACAATCAGAATCCTGCCGTTATTTTCCGCCATTCAATCTCCTTTCTGACGCAATGGTTCGTGATATTATTCAGTCCGCCCGGATGATAGAAGAATATCATCAATTATTGCAAAATGCAACTATCACAAAATCTCTGCAACACTGCATCTGTAACTGTCTATTCTGAATCTAATTATTTATAGTTAACTCTGTTCCAACGGTATAAACATCTTAATCTCTTTCTGCTCATAACATATACCATAGATAAGTCAGGTAAACACAAATCAACATAGCCGTCCACTAAGGCGTTGCATATTGCAACTCCCCTGACGGCGTCAGCATTAGCCGGGAAGCGAGTTTCCCTTTAACAATCAGATGGTTGACGCATAAAAGACATACTGGCATCAAACTTGTTTAAAAAAAGAAAACGGTTTGAAAGGAGAGAATCATGAAAAAACTCCTCAAGAAACTTGAAGACATCTACTCCGCCGTAGCATTTGCCGAAGCCGGTGAGTTCGATACTGCACGGGAACTCATGAAAGAGGAAAGGCTTCAAAAGAGGGAGAGACGCTCACCGAGACCACGCAAGCAGATGCGGGCACCCGGTATCAAGAGATAACCATCAATCCCCTCTAAGCACATAGCCGACTATATCAGAGATGGAATCGCCATACTTGATTTCTATTCCGCTCCTGATATTTTCAGGCAGGCATTCTATATCAACTCTGTTTTTTGAAGGGAAAATTACTATGCTTACTCCCGCCTGCCTTGCCGCGAGGATCTTTTCTCTAATCCCCCCGACAGGCAGCATCCTGCCTGTGAGGGTGATCTCACCGGAAACAGCAACATCACGCCGCGCCTTTTTCTCCGTAAGAAGAGACATCAGCGCCATCGCTATTGTTGCGCCTGCAGACGGCCCGTCTTTTGGAATTGCGCCCGCGGGAACATGGATATGAATATCAGTATTACTGAACATCCCCGCTTCGATACCGAAAGCAGAGGCATTGCTTCTGATATAGCTCAATGCAGCCTGTGCCGATTCACGCATGATCTCTCCAAGAGAGCCCGTCAGAATCAGCTCTCCGCCCCCTTTCATCTTTACCGCCTCGACAAAGATGATGGCTCCGCCCGTCTCTGTCCATACAAGACCGGTAGTAACACCAACCATATCTCTTTCACTTGCAACCTCGACATAATAACGTCTCGGACCGAGGTATTTCTCCACTATCTCAGGTATGACGTGTATTGATGCCCTGCCTTCCGGGTGATGGACCGCCTCAGATGCGATCTTTCTGCAGACAGAAGCTATCTCTCTTTCAAGATTCCTTATGCCGGCCTCTCTCGTATATTCCTGAATAATTTTATATACCGCATCATCAGAGAAAACCGGAGGATTGTCGGCCAGCCCCTTTTCATTGATATGTTTCGGGATCAGATGTTTTACGGCGATCTCCTTTTTTTCATCCTTCGTATAGCCGGAAAAATTGATAATCTCCATGCGGTCAAGAAGCGGGGCATCGATATTGTCAGCGACATTGGCCGTGCCTATGAACATGACATTCGACAGGTCCACCGGCACGTCAAGGTAGTGATCCAGAAAGGAGTGGTTCTGTTCAGGATCAAGAGCTTCAAGAAGAGCGCTTGATGAATCCCCCTTGAAATCCTGTCCAAGCTTATCGAGTTCATCAAGCATTATGACCGGGTTTATCACGCCGGTCCGCTTTATTTCTTCCACAATGCGTCCGGGCATCGCCCCTGCATAAGTCCTCCTGTGCCCCCTGATCTCTGCCTCGTCCTTCAACCCGCCGAGAGATATGCGGGAAAATTTCCTTCCAAGAGCATCGGCAATCGCCTTTCCGAGGGATGTCTTCCCGGTTCCGGGAGGGCCGGCAAAACAGAGCACGGACCCCTTGGTCGCAAATGATGTATGTTTACTGCCAATTGCTTCGCGCACCACCGACCTGACCAGATCGGCCTTGACGGGTTTCTGAATATATTGAAAAGCCCCTTTCTTGATCGTATCTATTGCGCTTTCTATAGAGGCATAACCGGTAATCAGTATTACCTGAGTTTCAGGAGTCCTGTTCTTCACCCTTTCAAGAATCTCCATCCCGTCGAAATGATCCATTTTAAGATCGGTCAGCACGACATCATAAAATGACTCATCGAGCATTCTTACCGCTTCGATTCCATTGGCCGCCCCCTCCGTCGTGTATCCCTCTCTCTTAAGAATCCTGACCATGTTTTTAAGCGCCACTTCCTCATCATCGACAACAAGCACTCTCGGTTTTCTGGTCGTCCTCAGAATCTTGACTGCAAGATGCTCAATTATTCTGCTTTTGATATTCTCCAGCCCATAGTGCCTGTAATTGAGAACCGTTTCGGCGAGCTTGAGATCAAGGTTGTCTTCCGTTTTTCTGCTCCAGGGGAAATTCAGAAGATATTCAATATAGGTAAGGCCTATAGAATACTCAGCAGTGGTCTGATCGATCCTCGACAGCAGATCGATCTCCCTGGCAGCAACATCTCTGACATGCTCCGGCAGTCCGGCAGAAGAGACTTTGCGCCTGAGTTCATCGACCGTTCCGTCGTTATCTCTGTCGTTTGATTTACTGAAAAAGCTCATTTTACCCCGTCAGCAAGGCCTGAATTTCAGTATAACAGGATGCTCATGCTATGTAAATTTAGTTGCCGGGGTTCGACCTTGAACAACCCCATCTAAATGTTGAATATTGCAACATGCAGGATTTTTTGTATGTTGCACCCCATTATCCTTCTCTATTTCCCGGTTTTTTGAAGGATTAAAAAATGTATAGTTGCATAATGCAACTATACCGTAACCCTGCATCTCTATAGAGAGTTCACTATTTTCATCATAATTCCAGGCAGTTATACAACCACAGGGGCTCAGGCATGAAACTTGAGATAGAGCTGTCATTGGATCAGCCAATGAACAGCAAAAACAAAATGAAAAAATGGCTTGAGCAGTTCGAAAGCGATATGGCCGCCGCATCCTTTGCAGAGGCAGGCGAACTGGATACAGCCCGAGAAATGATGAAGGAAGACCGCAGGATACTTCTTGCGGTAACCAACGAAAAAAGAGATGCAAACGCATTCAGGTACGCATTAAGTATGTGCAAGCGAATAGGGGCTGCTCTCGAAATAATGTTTCCCATGAAATCCGGCCGCGAGACCCTGGAATCCTTTATTTCGGAACTGAAGGATGAAGGTATCGAACATACACTTGTTGAGGCAAAAGAGTGCATCAAGGAAGAAATACTTAATTACACGAACAAAAAGAGGAACATCCTTTTTGTAGTGGTGGAGTCCTCAGACGCACTGGACATTCATTGTCAAGAGATCCGGAAAGAAATCACGGCCTCATGGAGTCGGCTCAAATGCCCGCTCGTTGTTGTATCTGATCTTGCTTCAGCTTGATTAATCATATGAAAAATGAAAAGGGAGGAATGATGACAGAGCAGAAAAAGAAGAAAAAACCTTACCTGCCTATGATCATCTTCGGGATCATCTCACTTACATCCTATGTAGTGCTGTTCATGAACGAGCAACTGGTAACGGACACGTATACGAAAGGCGGCTATTATGCAGCGTTCCCGATCGTGACCGCCTTCTGGTTTTCATTCATTCACGGCGCGTTCGCAAGCAACCTGCTGACTGTGTTTGGCATCGAGGCAAAGAAGAAATAATATACGGATTTGAAAGGAGATGGTTGAAATGAAGAAGATTGCGGCTACACTGCTGGTGATGCTCATGATCCTGTCCCTTGCGACAATGGTCTTTGCAGGAGGGGGCGGCCCTCCCAAGAACTTTAAAAAAGGTGTATTCACAGAGATCGATACTGCATCAAAAAGCGCTTTATTCAAACTGGATGGCACAACAGAAACTATATCTGTTCAACTCGGCGAAGAGATCATACCCGAAAAACTTGACCTCAACAGGAAAATGATGGTCACGATCGAAGACTCCCATGGAACAATGGTCATCAAAAAGGCAGAGATCATGTTCCTGAATCTGACTATTTCCAAGTTCATAGCGCTTATAGTCGTTGGGTTAATCGGGGGGCTCCTGAGCGGGTTTATCGGCTCGGGCGGCGCATTCGTACTGACGCCGGCAATGATGTCACTGGGGGCCCCGGGCGCGATTGCCGTTGCCAGCAACATGTGTCATAAGTTCCCGAAGGCCATGGTAGGAGCTTACAAGCGATTCAAGTATGGTCAAGTCGATCTGAAACTCGGTCTTGTCATGGCGGTTTCCGCGATAATTGGTGTACAGATAGGAATCAGGGTGCAAAAGGCTATCCTCAATGCCTGGGGTAATGCGGGTTCCAATCTCTACGTAAGTATCGTCTTTGTACTGGTTCTTGTAACCGTTGGAATATATGTTCTACGTGATGCATATAAACTTGCAAAAAAAGGCTCTGAAGATACCTCTTCAAAACTGGCTGAGAGACTCCAGAAAATTAACATTCCGCCTATGATGCATTTCAAGACGGCTGGGATAAGGATTTCGGCATGGATTACACTCCCCGTTGGACTCGCCACCGGAATGCTTGCCGCAACGATTGCGGTCGGCGGATTCATCGGAGTACCGGGAATGATTTACGTCGTCGGCGCGTCAGCCATTGTCGCCAGCGCTACGGAACTTGTGATCGCTTTCATAATGGGAGCGTGGGGATCAATTCAGTGGGCTATCAGCGGTCTTGTAGATATAAGGCTTACCCTTCTCATTCTGTCCGCATCACTGATCGGGGTGCAGCTCGGCGCCCTTGGAACAACCTATGTTAAGGACTATGTCATTAAACTTGTAATGGCGGCGGTCATGCTGATTGTCGCCGTTAGCAGGGGGGCCAAGGTGCCGGTTTATCTTCAGGACCTGGGCGTAACAAGTCTGTCCTCAACAACTTTTGCGGTGCTCAACAGCATCAGTTTCTGGGCTCTTGTTGCTGCCCTCGGTACAGCAGGCATTATCATAACGGCTGCCATGATCAAGGGTATGCGTGAAGCTAAGAAGGAAGTTCAGGTAGCTGAAAGTCACAGTAAAGCATAAGCCTGAAGTGAACTGACCGTACCAGAAAAGCCCCGGCCAAACCGGGGCTTTTTATTAACCCTTCGGTTATTATAAGATGTAGTGACGGGAACCGGGGAGAAGGTGCAGTGGCAAGATACAACAAGATACTCGTAGCCGTTGATGGATCGGATTCGAGCTGGAACGCCCTCAGGCAGGCGTTCAGGTTCGCTTTCGATGAAAAGATGTGGATCACTGTCGTTGCCATTGATCCTCCCTATGAAGGAGATTTAGCCCTTGTTGGGGTCAGCAACCTCGGGGAGGTTCTCAAGGGACGCGGAGACGACATTCTTGCCAGCGCCAGAAAAATTGCGGAGCAGGAGCATGCCCTGATAAAGACACGACATGAAGAAGGTCTTGTCTATGAAAAGATTATTGACGTGGCTAATGAGGAAAGGTGTGACCTGATCGTAATCGGCCGTACCGGCACAAGCAGCATCGAACGGTCCCTCATGGGGAGCGTAACTGCCAAAGTCATCGGTCACTTCAACGGCCGTGCCCTCGTGGTGCCGCGTGATGCTCAGGCCGGATGGAGCAATATACTGGCTGCAACAGACGGTTCCAAATACAGTGACGCCGCTGTAGATGAAGCGATAAACTATGCCATCTCCTATGGCGGCAAGCTGCATCTTGTCAATGCTGTCTATTCAAATGACGAATTTCTTGCAACAGCTCCCGATGTGGTCGAAAAGATGATCGCAAAGGCCCGGGAATCTCTTCAGAAAACGGTTGAAAGGGCAAGCGACCGGGGAATAGAGGCGGCCTCTTACGTGCGCGAGGGAGAGCCGTTCAATGCTATAGTCAATCTGGCTGAAGAACTGAATATCGATACAATCGTGATGGGCAGTCACGGAAGGACCGGTCTGAAGAGGATTCTGATGGGCAGTGTAACCTCGAGGGTGATCGGGCTAGCATCATGTCCCGTAATGGTCGTAAACCCATTTCGATCCGTTTAACCGAACCATCTATGCATCTGAAAATCTGGCACAAGATATTTATAGGAGTTACAATCCCTTCTCTAATCGCCTTTGCCGGCAGCTTTATCACGTACGGGTACATATCCAACACCATCGAGAGGCAGAGATTTGTGCAGATCGCTGATGACCTTAAGGAGGACATTCTTGAAGTCCGCAGAAATGAAAAAAACTTTCTCCACTTCAAGGATCAGACACAGATGCAAAATGTCCTGAATGCCGTAGCAAATCTTTCCGGTACGATTGATGCCATATCCGATGATTCTGCGGGGGAGATAGGCAAGAATAACATTTCCTCGCTCAGACGTCAGATCAGTGACTATAATAAAACCCTGCACAGATTGTTCAGCAGCTACCAGAGTGAATCGCGTGTAGTCAAAAAGGTGCGGTCGGCAGGAAGAAAGCTCGAGACAATTATATCAGCAGGCAATTATACCGGCAGGCTTTCACTGGATATGATTCTTCACCTCCGGCTGCTCGAGAAAAACTACATGCTGTTTAGAGATAAAAAATCCATGGAAAATCTTCAAGAGGGCCTCGGAAGGTTCAGGAGTATTCAGCCACCCTGTAACGAATGCAAACCATACATAGAGTCAATCAAAACGCTTATGGCAACATACAGAGTCAGCGACTCTCTGGCTGGCGAACTACAAAAAATCGGAGACGACATAGAAGAAATAAGCAATCGCATTTCAGTGCGTGAACGCCAGATGATCCATGACTTCCTCAACAAGTCCCGAAGACTCATTCTTGCCGCAGCTGCCTTTCTCCTCATCTTCGGCCCTTTCTTCATCTACAGAACAGCTTCGTATATTGTGGCGCCTATAAAACGGCTCGTGAATATAACAAAAAAGATTGCTGCCGGCGACACGACACTTCGCGCACCGTTGAAAGAACATGATGAAACTTATGATCTCTCACTATCATTCAATAAAATGCTTGATACTCTTCTCAGCACGCGGGAGTCCCTTGAAAGATCCGTAGAGCTTCTGCATGAAAAACAGAAGGAACTCGAGAAGCGGGCCTCTCTCGGCTTTCTTATCTCAGGTGTAACTCACGAGCTGAACAACCCTCTCAACAATATCTCACTCACGGCGGAAACGATAAAAGAGGAGATCGATAACATGCCCAAAGAAGAGCTCAATGAGTTCGTTCAGGATATTTTGACTCAGAGCGAACGCGCAAAACATATCATAGACGATCTGCTGGATTTTGCCGGCACAAGAAAATCGCAGGAGATGGAAAAAATAGACGTGATTAACGCGATTGAGGAAGCGGTTAATCTGACAGCAAATGAACTGAGGATAAACAACATTTCACTTGAACTGGACCTTCCCGGCAACGCATATTTTATCAAAGGCATCAAGAGCAAGCTCGAGGAAGTTTTTGTTAACATTATCGTTAATGCAATACACGCAATGGGCGACAGGGGCACACTTACTATAAGATCATGGCCGGATAAAGATGAAGAAAACATTTTCATCCGGATCGATGATACCGGACAGGGAATCACTGAAGAAGACATGAAGAATATCTTCGAACCCTTTTTTACAACGAAAGAAGTCGGGGAGGGAACGGGGCTCGGCCTGTCCGTTAGCCAGCGCATCATCAACGATCATAACGGCGAGATAGAAGTGAAGAGTGACGTTGGAAAAGGCACAACCTTTACGATTACGCTGCCGCTGTACAAACCCTGACATCGCAAAAAGATGCACCAGAGATGGGTATAAATGATGTCATCATGAGCAGATCCCTCAGCATAATGGTTGTTGATGATGAACCAATAGTCGGTAACCGGCTGAAACGTCTCCTGGAAAAAGACGGGCACAGTGTGCAGACATTCACACGCGGCTCAAAGGCCGTTGAAGCTTTGGACGCCGGCTATTTTGATATTGTTATTACCGATCTGAAGATGGGTAAGGTCGATGGAATCATGGTGCTCGAACATGCCGCGACGCTGGACCCGCCGCCAAAAGTAATCGTCATTTCCGGCCTGAATCAGGAAAAACTCACCAGGGAAGCAACCATCAAAGGGGCCTGCGCTTTTCTCATCAAACCCTTCCGCATCGAAGAGCTGAGAGAAGTGATCAGGAAGGTATCAGCGGGCTGCTGATCTGACATTTGCCCCTCAAACGGCGATCATTTAATGAAATTTATAAGCATATAAATTAAAATTTATTGATTTATTCTTTAAGTTGGATTACAATAGCTTTCGCTGTTGCGATCTAAAACGTGACCGTTTCATAATTAATCACTTCTACCTGACAGATTGCGGTTTAAAATCTCATATATATAAAAGGAAGGTAATTATGCGGTTCCAAAAAAGTTCAGCGGCCGTATACGGCCTCTTCGTTCTAACCCTCATGATTCTAACTTTTACTGCTGTCACTGTTTATGCGACAGAGGCAGCGGCAGCAACCCCTGTCGAGGCGCAGACAGCGTGGTGGGTCTGGCCTCTCGGACTCTTTGTTTTCACTTTCGTTCTCGGCATAGTGGCGGTTCTCGGTGGAGTTGGGGGGGGTGTTCTGTTCGTACCGATAGTCAGCGGTTTCTTTCCCTTTCATCTCGATTTTGTCAGAGCCACGGGCCTCCTCGTTGCCCTCTCAACGGCTTTATCCGCAGGTCCCGGGCTTCTCAAGAGGAACCTTGCGAGTCTGAGGCTCGCGATGCCGATGGCTCTGATCGCCTCGACTGCATCGATATTTGGCGCAATGATCGGACTTGCCCTGCCGACTAACGTGGTTCAGATACTGCTTGGTTCGACTATCATAATGATAGTATTCATAATGCTGATGGCAAAAAAGTCCGATTTCCCTAATGTCCCCAAGGCAGATACGCTCTCACAGGCTCTCGGGATCATGGGTATATACTATGAAGAATCACTGGGTAAAAATATCGAATGGAAGGTTCATCGCACACCGACTGCCGCGTTTCTGTTCATCATTATAGGATTGATGGCCGGCATGTTCGGACTGGGTGCAGGCTGGGCAAACGTCCCCGTGCTGAACCTTCTCATGGGTGCTCCGCTGAAGGTATCCGTAGCATCCAGCGTATTTCTCCTTTCTATCACCGACAGCGCAGCCGCCTGGGTATTCATAAATAAAGGCGCGGTGCTCCCGTTGCTTATTGTGCCGTCCCTTGCCGGAGTCATGATCGGATCCCGTATCGGTGTAAAAATACTTGCAAGGGTAAAGCCAAAAGCGGTCAAGTGGATTGTAATCGGCCTTCTTTTTCTGTCCGGTCTGAAGGCTTTACTTAAAGGACTTGGTATATAATTACTGGAGGTATTAATAATGAGTAACGAAAAAGCTCAGGCATCAGAGGAACAACTTGCCTATGCCAATTTCCTTGGAACAACAACCTGGATTTCCCTTGGAATCCTTGTGGTCCTCTTTTTTGTCTATGTAAGCGGCATTCTTCCAAACGTCATCGAATTCGAGAAGATACCCCATTACTGGACTCTCAGGGCATCGGAGTATATACATGAAGCAAATGCACCCGTAGGCTGGGAGTGGGTTTCTCTGCTAAGCAATGGCGACATGCTGCCTTATATCGGAATTGTCCTGCTTGCCGGCCTGACCATATTTTCATATGTAAGGGTCCTGCCGATCTTTCTTAAAAAGAAGGAAATGCCATATGTCATCATCATACTCATCGAACTTGGAGTTCTTATAATGGCGGCAAGCGGAATCCTGACATCCGGCGGCCATTGAAGGTCGGTGTTAAGGGATAAGTGGTATGTGATAAGTGAGTGGAAGAAATTTCTCTTTCCTTTCACTTACCCCCTGCCACTTACTACATAATACTTATCTCACCTTTCCCTGCTCACAAACGGGATTGCAAGCATCCATGGCAGCGTATTCTGCTTTGGATCTCTGAAGTTGGCAAGGCCTATAGTCATACCCAGATGTCCCTTTTCGGGTTGAGCCCTGTATGTGCCGAACAGCTTGTCCCACCACGGCAGATTGAAACCGTAATTACTGTTCGTCTCCTTTATTATGACCGAATGATGCACCCGGTGCATATCAGGCGTTACAACGAATAGACGCAGTATTCGATCGATCCCTTCCGGAACATAGGCGTTTGCATGATTGAACATTGCCGTGCCGTTAAGGAGTATCTCAAAGGCAAGCACCGACCATGCAGGTGCACCAAGCAGAGATATGGTGGCAAGCTTTATAATCATGGACATTACGATCTCGACAGGGTGAAATCTGGCTCCCGTTGTTACGTCGATGTCCAGATCGTAGTGATGCATCTTGTGCAAACGCCAGAGAAGAGGCAGGACATGAAACAGTACATGTTGAATATAAATTATAAAATCCATGAATATTATCGAGGCTATTCCTGCCAGCGGCGAAGGTACATCCACTACGTTGAAAATTCCCCAGTCATTCTTATCCGCTATCACAGCCGCCTGAATCGCCAGTACAGGGAATGTCCAGCGGATGATTACCGTATTGAGAAACGTGATGCCGAGATTGTTCATCCACCGCAGGGACTTCGATGTTGTCAACTGCCTCCTCGGCGCCACCATCTCCCAGACGGCCATGACCACCAGTATGCCGAAAAAAAATCCCAGGCGAAGCTGTTTTTCATCGGCAAGTGAAAACATGAGACTATTGTATCACTTTCTTTACCGCGAGGTCGAACTACTGCCGTGAATTTGACCTCGGAGCGCCGGTTGACAATTTTCTCTCCTGCTTATAGAATGATACATTCTGAATGTGCTGCCGGCATCAGGCCGGAGGCAGCAGTATCATCTTTTCAGCCTATGAAATACTTATCCGCGATTCTCTTTTCAATAACAATTTTAGTCAGTTCGGCAGCATCCGCCGGTACCACAACAAGTGCCGCCGATCATATCGAAAAAGGCAATATGTACCTCGTTCAGGACCGGCCTTTTGCAGCTGTTGAGGAATTCCGTACAGCGATCAGGCTCGGCGCAGAAAATCCTGTTTTATACAGGAATCTGGCGATAGTCCTCTATGACCTCGGTTTCCTGGATGAGGCAGCCGGACTTATGGAAAAAGCGTTGGCCCTTTCGCCCTATGCCGTTACGTTCAGAATGGAACTGGGAACGATTTACCTCGCACAGGGTAAGAACGATCTTGCTGAAAAACAGTTTCTGACTGTGTTGAGTAAGAACCCCGGTTATTCCGACGCCTATTACTATCTCGGGGAAAAATATTTCCGGGATAAAGACTACGATATGGCATGGATGTTCGCCCGTATGGCAAAACTCCTCGGTCATCATGGCACAGACGTTATTGAAAGATTGAAGGCGGTTTCCACTGAACCCGATGTGAGACCATGGGAAGCCATGAGTGACAGAATATTTATTCGTCAGATACTCGTAGACAGCAGGAAAAAGGCAGAAGACATCATTTCGCGTATTTCCGCCGGCGAACTCTTTGAAGATATTGCATCTGGTATGGATGCACGTCTGGATTCATCGGGCGGATTCCTCGGCCATTTCAGTGAATCAGAGCTCCATCCCAATATCTCTTCTGCAATCAGAAACCAGAAGCTCTTCGGAGTTCCCGTCATTGTAAAAACGGAACTCGGATATCACATAGTGCAGCGGGTTGTCCCATTCGACCTTGCAAAATGGAAGCAGCTCGTTTCTTATGCCGGAGGTCGGAAAACGCCGTCCCCCATCACGGCAGATAACGAGGGAATAGTCCTTGCAAAAGCGAAGAACCCGTCCGGGACTGTCGAGTCAGCCCCCCGGGCATTCAAAGCTGTTGAACACACGACGCATTACAGTACGCCTGATAAAAAGTACCCGGTTTATGCTGGTGTTTTCCGTTCGCAAAAATATGCCCGTGAGCGTCTTGACCGCCTCAGAGATATAGGCCTTGAGGGAGTTATACATGCAAAGAACACAAAAAGGGGGCGTCTCCTTGTTGTGCTGGCAGGCAAGTATACAACTCTAGAAGAAGCGAAAAAGATAGGCAAGATGATCGCCGACCACGGGCTAGAGTACTACATTCCCCGATAACCCTCATAAGGCAAATTGTTTCATATTCAGGGGACAATACTGCATCAGTGTCCTCTTCTGTTGCCAAATAAGTGATATAATTTAAAATGGTGGAATCAAAAAGACCACTTTTCTCGTGTCTACATTTAATTGAGAAGCAATAAAGTGATAGCCCTGCACCGATAACGGTACCATAATGAACAGGAAAAACCGATTCTTCCGTATTGTCCCGGCATTAGCAGCCGGCGGCGTCTTCTGGGTCATAGAAACACTGATAGAGGTCTATCTATTTAACTTCGAAGGCAGTTTTATGACCCAGCTCCTGAAACCTTCGCTGCACGCCCTCTGGATGAGAACTCAGATGGCGGGCCTTATTGTGGCTCTTGTCCTTTATCTCCAGAACTTCTCGCTGCGTCGTCAGTCAGAAGAAAAACTGAAGCATCTCAACAGGCAGTTGGCAATGTCTAAAAAAAAGTGGGAAAAGACTTTCGACACCATCCCTGACCTCGTATTTGTAGTGGACTCAGATTTCTCTATCACAAGAGCTAACAGGGCGTTCGCTTATGCCGTTGGGATGGATGTCAAAGATATTCCCGGGCGGAAATGCTATGAACTTTTCCATGGCGCATCCTCACCTCCTGACTGGTGCCCTCTAAAGATGAGTCTCAGGGATGGGGAAGGTCGTGTCACAGAGATTTACGAAGAAAATTTCAGAGGATATTATCAGATAAGCATCAATCCAATTTATAGCGAGGACGGCGAATCTAGGGCGACAGTCCATGTTGCCAGAAACATCACTGACCGGAAAATGATGGAGCAGAAACTCAGGGAGGCGGCGATGACCGATTCCCTGACCGGCCTGCTTAACCGCCGTGGATTTTATATGTTCGCTGAGCAGCAATGCAGACTTGCCGACAGAAGCGGCAGGGTATTGCCGCTGATCTATATCGATCTTGACGGGATGAAGGCCATCAATGACGAGCTCGGCCACATTGTTGGCGATCAGGCGCTGATTGATACCGCTGTAATGCTCCGAAGAGCATTTCGTGAATCAGACATAATTGCAAGGCTCGGCGGGGATGAATTTGCTGTGATGCTCTCGGATTCATCTGACCCTGAAGCGGACAGCAAGGTACTCGATCACCTGCATGAAAAAATACGCAAACACAATGCCGAATCCAACCGTAAATACAAACTGACATTTAGTGTAGGCGTTGCTCATTATGACCCTTCGGAACCGTCCACCCTGGAGGAACTTATCAGAACCGCTGATGAGGATATGTACCGGGAAAAGAAAAGACATAAGGGTGGTTGACACCAGGCAGTAAGCAGGGGACTAGTCAGTCATCAATGGTCAATGGTCATTCCTTTTTTCTCCATCCATCGGGGAATAAGGAAAAAGAGCAGGACCATTATGATACCGAGAGCAGTAGTAATCCCTCGACCGAATACAACCAGGGTACCGGAATAATTATAAAGAAAAGTAAGAGGTATCATCCCGAAGAGGGTCGCAACTGCAAACCTGCCAACCGACATGTTGGTCAGGCCGGCGCCGTAACTGACAACGTCGAACGAAACAACCGGGATCAATCTCGATACGAAAACAATCTTGGTCAATACCCTGTTCGAGCAGTTCCTGCAGAAGTTGATATGCCCGCCAGCAACCTTCTCGATAATTCCCCTCCCGAGAAACCTGGCGATCATGAAACTTATTACCGCCCCTCCCAGTCCTCCGGCCACCGAATAGA
Organism: uncultured Thermodesulfovibrio sp.; assembly: GCA_964653915.1. Classification (GTDB taxonomy): domain Bacteria; phylum Nitrospirota; class Thermodesulfovibrionia; order UBA6902; family UBA6902; genus CAZZGC01. Next base: position 1,406 of record CAZZGC010000039.1, on the reverse strand, counting down.
CCGTACCCATGACCGGCCCGAAAAAAGCCCCTGCTGCGATATCCAGGGGAAGACTCGGTATCGGGCTTATAACAACGGCTGCGATCATGATCAACATGTAGACTATGGGCGCCCATACGCCGGACGATACAAGCCACTGCCTGATTCGCCCGGGATCAAGATATGATGATATATCCCATAAAAAGTGTGACACAATAAGAGCAAGCGCCAGCATAATAAAGAAAGCACTCTTTATATACAATGAATTCTTCATGATCATCAGGCTAACCAGTTTTAATCATAAAATAGCAGAAGGTGTAGCAACCATCAGAGAAAATATTAGAACTGAAAGATCAAATGTCAAAATTGAGGAAGAAATTTCAATAAAAATTAATTTCCGCAATTTTGATTTTTTATTTTTGAGTTTTCCATATCCTTTATCCCTGATATGAACCATGCATAGCAGGATAATCAGGTTTGTAAATTATAAGGGCTAATTACCACTAAAGACTTCAATATAATCCACAAAGCCTCTCGCGCTCTCTCCTGTATTATCCGAATCGCTCATAATTGCCAGACTGGCTATCCCGGGAGGATCCTGACCGAATGCCCTTCTGTAGTCAAGGATAATATCTACTTCCTGCTCGATCCATTTTCCCGCATTTTCGGGACCGGACTGAAGAAGGATCATGCGCGCTTCAGCGGCATAGGCGTTCGGTATTATCTTATCTTCATGCTTTCTGTTTGCCCAGATATAGTTTAGACTGCTGTCAGGCGGATATTCTCCATAAATCTTTCTTGCGAGCCCATACTTCAACCGCTTTCCAAACGAGGCGCTGTCAGGGTCATACTTAAAGATAATGTAAATCCGCAATGGATAATCATCACCGGATTTCATCTTTGCATTACCCTTTTTGAATACATTGCTCACCTTCCATCTCCACCTGACCCTGTTGTACTTATAAACATCGAACTCTTTTTTGAAGACGATCCCGGAAGCCGAAGCATTGCTTTCTGCCTTGAGGTATGACTCCGCCCCATCTGACAGGATCGAATATTTCGTATGCTGCTTTATCTTCGGGAACTCCAGTGGCTTCCAGTCATCAAGAGTCTTGAACTCCTCACGGAACAAGACTTCTCCCGCCGGAACAGCCGAACGAACGAAAACTGATAACATCACTATTATTGTTATTATTTGAGGCATTAACCTACTATACCTAAAGTATCTAATCCACTTTAACACTTTGAATTCAGTAACATGTTTAAGATCCTTCGTCATTCCGATCCCGATCTGTCGGGAGAAAAATCTTAACATTATAGTTTTAAGATTCCTCGTCACCTCCGGTTCCTCGGAATGACACTACAGCCACATTTCTACTACATTTAAACTACCGTTTCACTACCTTTAAACAAGTTGCCTACCACCT
>CAZZGC010000038.1:16581-18480 GCA_964653915.1 uncultured Thermodesulfovibrio sp. | reverse complement strand
AAATGGCGGGCTGATCAGAAGCAGGCGAACATTCATTTTCATACGGTTCCCGCAATAACGTTTCTCTCGATCCTCCGGGATGCGACATTCGCAATCTCGACTTACTTTATCCTCAGGAAATTGAGAAAAGATTTCGACATAATCCAGACGCACGACAAGACTTTGTATCAGGATATATACCGTGCCGGAGATGGTTGCCACATCGAATGGCTCAGACAGAGGTGGAAGAGGACGGGATTTACCGGCAGGCTCTCGGTGGTGCTGAACCCCTATCACTGGTTGATCCTTGCGCTTGAACGGTATATATTCAGGCAGCATAGATTCAGAAAGGTCATCGCCATCTCTGAGATGGTGAAGAGGAATATCATGGACAATTATGGTGTCTCTTCCGGTGATATAGAAGTTATTTATAACGGCGCGGACATCGAAAGATTTCATCCCGGCAACCGCGAAAAGTTCAGGCAGGAGATTCGGAGTCAGTACGGTCTGTCGGATGAGGATTTCGTGGTGCTCTTTGTCGGATCGGGCTTTGAGCGCAAGGGAGTAAGGTATCTGATCGAGGCAGTTGAAAGGGTGAAACGGCCCGTGAAGTTAATGGTTGTCGGAAAAGGGACGGCCGGAAAGCTGAAGAGAGTTTCTCCCGGCATCATTTTCTGCGGGCCTCAACGGGAAATTCATAAATATTATGCGGCGGCGGATATCTTTGTATTCCCCACCATGTATGAGCCGTTCGGTAATGTCCACCTCGAGGCACTGGCAAGCGGGCTTCCGGTCATTACCACGAAAAACAGTGGTGCTGCGGAAATAATCGAAGACGGCAGGCAGGGTTTCGTGGTCAATGCGCCCGAGGACGTTGATGAGATAGCTGCCCGTATAGAGTTGTTATACAACGATCGTGACAGGTTACGTTCAATGAGCGTGGAAGCCCGGACACTTGCGGAGCGGTTTACCTTTGATGCCCATCTTGAGAAGATGATGAGGCTCTATGATGAGTTGGTCGCAAAATGAAAGACGCCGCCCGATTAATGATATAATAATGCGACGGAGGGATGAAAACAGTGACGTCACAGAACAGAGAAATAGAATCACTGACAAGAGTTTTACAGAGATTGCGAACTTCCGGCAAGGTGCTATTGGCATACTTATACGGTTCATTTGCTTCAGGAGACGTACATGCCAGGTCCGATATTGATCTGGCTGTCTATCTGAGTGTCGGAGATGAACCGGAGGCAATAGAAGTTGTTGACAGGATTCTGATGGCTGCAGACAGACAGGTCGAAATATTGAGACTGGACGATGAGGATGAATCCCCCTTTATGGTGCAGCGGGCGCTGAAGGGTATTCCTCTTGTGGAACCTGATGTGGAAGCGCTGTATTCCGTGGCACGGCGTGCCTTGCATGAGGCCGAGACAATTCGTTTCAGAAGGGCTCAGAGTGCGGCATGAACAGCAGGATTAAAGACCTGACGGTATTCCTTGACGAAACACTGGATTATTTTACCGACAAAATCAAGGATGTCACGAGGGACTCATACTTTGCGGACAGGGACATAAGAAATATTCTTGACAAGACGATCAATGATATCATTTTGTGTATTGTGGATCTTTCAGAGGAGATGCTGAAGGAGCAGCGAAAACAAATTCCTGATACATACAGGGATACAATACTTTCCTGCCACGAGTTTATCGGCGACATAGTCCTGAAGGTTGCCCCCCTCGTCAGGCACCGGAACGAAACCATACATCAGTACCTGAAGGTAAACTGGCAAAATATTGTCACAGTGAAGAACCGGCTTCCGGATATAAGGGAATTTGGAGAAGCGGTAAGGCATTTTACCGACTGAACAGGGAGATGGCTTGTTCCCCGTATCCGTAGCGATAGTCACCAGAAACGAAGAGG
>CAZZGC010000038.1:2715-16481 GCA_964653915.1 uncultured Thermodesulfovibrio sp. | reverse complement strand
CATTACACATTTCTTAAGTACGCCAAGACATGGGAAAAACAGTTAGAGTCCGGAGAGCGCTGAACGGGCTTAATCTTTTACTGACAGCCGGGATCCTGCTGATTTCTGCAAATGACCCCATAGCCGGCCCTGTCCCTGAATATGCTTGCAAAGTGATCGCATCCTTTCCGCATGATCAGGAGGCATTCACTCAGGGGCTGATATTTCATAATGGCAATTTGTATGAGGGGACCGGACTGCGAGGTAAATCTTCTATACGCAGGGTTGATCTGTCATCCGGCAGGGTACTGAAAAGCCGGTCGCTTCCACCCTCCCTTTTCGGTGAGGGGATCGCGATTGTTGGCGACAGGATCATCCAGCTTACGTGGAGGGCAGGCCTTGCGTTCGAGTATGACCCTGTTGACTTTGTCATCACGCGCACATTCAGTTATAAGGCTGAAGGGTGGGGCCTGACGTATGATGGAAATAGGCTGATAATGAGTGATGGTTCGTCCAGGCTGTATTTTCTGGATCCGTCCTCATTCCGTGTTATCGAGACACTATCTGTGAAGGAAAACGGCAGGCCTGTCAGGAGGATAAATGAGCTTGAGTATATCAAGGGATATATTTATGCCAACATATGGAAGACGAGCCGCATCGCAGTTATTGACCCGTCATCGGGGAAAGTCGAGGCATGGCTCGATCTTTCCGATGTCGTTGAGAGGGCCGGCGGCGACAACTCCTCCAGGACACTGAACGGCATAGCATATGATGCAAAGCGGGATCGTATATATGTAACGGGGAAACTCTGGCCCCGAATTTATGAGATAGAGATATTGCCTCCCCGCTGAAATTGACGTTTATTTTTCGAATTTGGTCTTGCCGCTGTGATATAATTGTGCCTATGCGAATCATCATAGTCGGCGCCGGCGAGGTCGGCTTCCAGCTTGCAAAATTCCTCTCTGCAGAAAATATCGACGTCGTTGTAGTCGATAGGAATAAAGAAAAGATCAAGCGCATCGCCGAAGACCTCGATGTTGCCACTATTGAAGGAGAAGGGGGATCTCCTTCGGTTCTCGAAGAGGCGGGGGCAAACGAGGCTGACATCCTGCTTGCCGTAACTGACATGGATGAGACCAACATGATCGCCTGTCTTGTTGCCAAGGAGATGTTTCAGATCCCGCGCAATGTGGCGAGGATCAGAAATCTTGAATACTTCTCCAATGAGGTTCTGTTGCGCAGTCTGGGAATCAACCCTGCCATCAGTCCTGAGATTGAAGCGGCAAAGGCGGTTATAAGGCTCATAGAGGTGCCGTTTGCGGCGGATGTGGAAGACTACGAAGGGGGCAGAGTCAAGGTTATCGGATTCAGGGTACCGCCTGATTCTGCTCTTATCGGAAAAGAATTCAAAAACCTCGATCTTTCGAAACCGCGCGTTCTGATAGGAGCGATCCAGCGCGGAGAAAAAGTAATAATTCCCTCGGGCAGTGATGTCCTGAAGAAGAATGATATCATCTATCTGCCGGTGAATACGGATGAAATCGATGCGGTCTGTCAGAGCATAGGCGCCGAATCCACCCCCGCAAAACGCATAATGATAGCGGGAGGTGGCAGGATCGGGTTTTATGTGGCCAGAACAATGGAACAGCGCAACATGAGCGTCAAGGTAATCGAGACGGATGCTGAACGCTGCAAGTTTCTTCTTAAATCACTTAAGAAGAGCGTTATACTGCATGGAGACGGGTCTGATCAGAAACTTCTTGAGGAGGAAAATATAGCGGATATGGATGTTTTTGCCGCAATTTCCAACAACGAGGAACTCAATATCATGGCATCAATGCTTGCCAAGAGCCTCGGCGTCAAGAAAGTTATTGCGATTGTCAACAAGACCGATTATCTGCCGCTTGCCAATAATCTCGGTCTCGAAGCGGTATTGAGTCCCCGCATGATAACTGCAGGAACGATCCTGAAGTATGTCAGAAGCGGCAACATAATCTCCCTTACGACAGTCGCGGAAGGCAAGGCGGAGATAATGGAGGCCGAGGCAAAGGAAGGCTCCGTACTTATAGGCAAGTCGCTTCACGAAGTCGAGTTGCCTAAAAAGACGCTCGTTGGTGCAATAATAAGAAACGACAGGATTATCATACCGTCGGGCGATGACAGAATTGCCGCTAATGACAAACTGATCATCTTTACGCTTCAGGAATCAATCAGACAGGTCGAAAATATCTTGCGATGAACCTGGCTCTCGTCTTCAACCTTGTCGGAATCGTGCTGTTAATTTCTTCTTTCTTCATGTGCATTCCTATCGCTACGTCTCTTTTAATGGGCGGCCCTGATTTTGAGTCACTGACAGTTTCATTTGCACTCACTTTTCTTGCAGGTGGCCTGCTTTTTTTCATGACGAGGCGTCAGAAGCGGAGAGAGTTGCGGCATAGAGAAGGGTTTGCTGTTGTGACGTTCAGCTGGCTCGTCATATCTTTATGCAGTGCATTTACATACATGATATCGGGTACGGTAACAAACTTTACCGATGCCTATTTTGAGTCAATGGCGGGATTCACTACGACCGGTTCTTCGGTGCTGAGCAATCTTGAGGGAATTCCTCACGGCATATTGATGTGGAGGAGCCTGACACAGTGGATGGGAGGGATGGGAATAATTGTATTTTCACTGGCGATCTTGCCAATGCTTGGAGCAGGTGGGATGCAACTTTTCAAGGCTGAGGTGCCCGAGATAGGAGTGGAAAAGCTGAAACCCAGGATCATAGATATGTCTAAATCATTGTGGTACATATACACCGGGCTTACTGCTTTGCTGGCCGTTTCTCTGATGGTTTCAGGGATGAGCGCGTTTGATGCCCTCTGTCATGCCTTCACTACGATGGCAACCGGTGGTTTTTCGACCAAAAGCGCCAGCATCGCTCATTTTAACAGCGCCGCAATAGACATTGTAATAACGATATTCATGTTTCTTGCCGGTGTCAACTTCTCTCTCCACTTTTATGCATTACGGGGCAAGATGAAAAAGGTTGTGAAGAGCACAGAGCTGAGATTTTATTGTTCCGTTGTTGCAATATCTATCATGCTTGTTTCCGGTTATCTCATCCGGGAGGGCAACATGGGGCTGACTGAAGCCCTGAGGTATTCCTCCTTTCAGGTTGTGTCGATTGTCACTACAACGGGATACGCAACGGCTGATTATGAAACATGGCCGATATTCACACAGATGCTTCTGTTGAGTCTCATGTTTTTTGGCGGTATGGTGGGTTCCACCGGTGGCGGTATGAAGCAGGTTCGCATACTGCTTATGCTCAAACAGGCCTACAGAGAAATGTATCATCTGATTCATCCGCATGCGATGTCGGTCCTGAAACTGGACGAGCGCAATGTGCCCAAGGAAACGCTGGGGGGAATATGGGGGTTCCTTTTTCTATATATATTAATAGGTGTTTTTGCATCTCTGCTGCTGACCGGCATGGGGGTAGATATGATAACCGCTTCCAGCACGGTGATATCTTCCATTTCAAATGTTGGCCCGGCTCTGGGCAGCGCAGGTCCGGCCGAGAATTACGCCATGATTCCCGTGGCGGGCAAATGGGTACTCATCTTATGTATGCTGACAGGACGACTCGAAATATACACAGTGATACTTATTTTTATTCCCATTTTCTGGCGCAAATGAAGTGGATAGGCTTTACCGCCGGTATGCACATATAAATTATGAAAAAAAAGTGATCTTAACCCTTGACAAGAAAGGGAGTTATCTGATTTCATGTATTAGACGATAAATTTAGAAGGATGGTGAAATGTATTACAAAAGCAAGCCGGGTGACTGACCAGATATGCTGGAGCTAAAGGCAACTTCAGTAGGTGCCGTAACTATAGGATATGCGGAACTTTTACTGTGCTTTTGTGCTGAAAGGAGCAACTGTCGCCCGATTCGGCACCTGCCTGGAGAAAAACCTTTGATGAGTTCGTTGAGAAACGGACGGGCTGTTATGGATGCCAGGGCGTGCGTGCATAACAGCATTTTTTTATGAGAGGATTATGCTCTTCGGAAAAAAGGATATAATCGGGCTTGATATAGGGTCACACCACATAAAGGTCGTTGAACTGAAAGAATCGAAAGGCTCCTACACACTTGACCGTCTTGGCGTATCAACGCTGCAGCCTGAGCTGATCGTTGACGGCTCGATTCTCGACGCCGCGAGGGTTGTCGACGCCGTGAGGGATCTGATTTCCAATGCGGACATAAAGACGAGAGACGTAACACTTTCCGTATCAGGCCACTCATCAGTAATAATTAAGCGGGTCACCATGCCCCAGATGTCCGAGGACGAGCTTGAAGAGTCCATCAGGTTCGAGGCTGAGCAGTATATTCCATTCGATATCGAAGATGTAAATCTCGACTTTCAGATACTCGGTCCCGCAGAAGAAGACAACATGATGGACGTAATCATAGTTGCTGTCAAGAAAGACAAGATCAACGAATACGTCACAGTTGTCAGGGACGCCGGACTGAACCCCGTTATCGTGGATGTTGATGCGTTTGCACTCGAGAATATGTATGAGCTGAATTACGAATCTGCCGAAGGACAGAACGTTGCACTTGTCAATATCGGGGCCAGCACAATCAATATAAATATAATCAAAAGCGGTGTTTCGGTATTCACAAGAGATAGTTCGGTCGGGGGTAATCTACATACGGAAGCCATTCAGCGGGAATTTACCGTTTCTTATCCGGTGGCGGAAAAGCTCAAAATGGGCGAGGAAGTGGAGGGTATTTCGCCTGAAGATGTGGCGGCCGTGCTCAGTGCGGCATCGAATGACATAATTACCGAGGTTGCCCGATCGTTTGATTATTTCCGGGATACCACTAATTATGAGAATATCGACTCGATAATAATAAGCGGAGGGGTAGCTGCCACGGATGGGTTTGTCGATGCTCTTGCCGAACGAGCCGGAGTTGAGGTAGCAATTGTCGAGCCATTCAGGAATATCGAAGTGCCCGAAGCCTTTGACCGGGAATATCTTAAGAAGATCGAGCCGCTTGTTGCGGTTGCGGTAGGCCTGGCGTTAAGAAGGGTGGGCGACAAGTGATAAGGATAAATCTGCTTCCATCGGGCCGTAAAAAGGCGGTAGTTCTTCCGCCTTCACTTATATATGGTGCTGCCGTTATGGTTCTTGTAATAATCGGGCTCGTGGTGACGACAGTATACCTCAATAAACAGATTTCGGCGATGAATAATGATATTGCCGTCAAGCAGAAGAAACTCAACTCTCTGAAGGCACGACTTAAAGAGGTGGAAAACTACGAGCGTGACAACGAGGAATTCAGAAAGAAGACCCGAATCATAGAACAGTTGAAAAAGAACCAGACGGCACCATTAAGACTGCTTGACGAGGTCAGCGCGATGCTGCCTAAAGGTGTCTGGTTGACGAACCTGGTTGATAAGGGTGGCATGATAAGCATAGAAGGTGTTGCCTTTACCAACTCCGATCTGGTTTCTTACGTACAGAATCTCAAACAGTCCCGCTACTTGCAGGATGTCACATTACAGGAATCCAGGCAGACGGATATCGAAAATTATTCTGTTTATAAATTTAAGCTTACTTTGCGGATGAGGGTATGAGGAGTTTATGGATATAAATCTCTCCAAACTGAACAAGCTCAGGAATCTTCCGGTCACAGCTCAGGTGTTTATCGCTGCCGCACCATCTTTGCTTTTTATAGCGCTTTTCGTGTTTCTGGTGTACATGCCCAAGAATGATGAGATGACCGGTTTGAAAGCCAGGATCGTTAAGCTTGATTCCGATGTGAGCAAAGCCGAGTCCAAGATCAGGAGACTTGATGACCTTATAGTGGAAAACAAGATGCTGAGGAAGAGACTGGCGCGGCTGAAGGAACAGCTTCCGGAGGAAAAAGAAGTTTCGGTGCTCTTGAGGCAGATTTCTGAACTTGGACAGAAGGCCGGCCTTGAGATCCTTCTCTGGCGACCTGAGTCGCGTAAAACAAATCCGGAAGGACTCTATGTGGAAATACCGGTCAGGGTTGAGGTGAGAACGAAATATCATAATCTGGGAGATTTCCTCAGTCTGATCAGCCGCCTGCCACGTCTTGTTAATATCTCGGACCTGTCTCTTACGAAAAAGGACAGAAGGCGTCGAACCGCCACCGGAGATGCCATTACAGCAAAATTCACGGCAAGAACTTTTGCATCGGTGGATGCGAAGACTGCAGCGGCTATTGCTGAAGCAGGCAGGAAAAAGAAGAAACGATGAAGAGAGGTACCATAACAATAAACATGGATGCAGCGGTAAGGATAATCATTGTTTTGATGATATCTTTCGCTTTTTCCGCAGGGCTAACCGCCTGTAACGGAAAGTCTGATCTTCCGTCGAGGCGGGTTGTGAAAAAGAAAGTCCAAAAATCTGCTGTATCGCCACAGAAGAAACAAGAAGATTTTAGCGTGTTGGCAGATAGTTCCAAATCCGGATATGTGTATCAGCGCAGGGATAGGCGGGATCCGTTTATACCTTTGATCCGGCCGTCTTCACAGAAACAGAAGAAAGAGTTCGTAACAGGTACGCTTGAAAGCTATGACATAAACGAATTCAAGCTATCGGCAATTGCCAAAAGAGGCGCAACATATTTTGCTTTATTGGTAACTCCCGACAACAGGTCGTTTACGGTAAGACGTGGAATGAGAATCGGACTCAACAAAGGAAAGGTAAAGGAAGTCAGTCGTAACAGGGTCGTGCTTGTAGAATATGCCCGCGACTACAGGGGAGAACTTAAGCCAAGACAGATAACTTTAGAGTTTAATAAAGGAGAGGATAAATAATGATACCCAAAAAGAGATATTTCTTGGCAATCATGCTGCTTCTGTTTCTCTCTCTGTCTGTGAATGGGGCAGAGGGGCTCACCGGCAGTGATCCGCAGATAACCGCTCTGGAGGTCCGGGATGTGAACGGTACTACAGAGATTGAGATCAAGAGCAGCGCTCCGTTTACATATACCATATACAGACAGGCTGATCCGTATCACTTTATCGTTGACCTTCAGGATACAGGTTTCGGCGTTGTAAGTGACAAAATCGTGTTTGACAGAAACGGGGTTCTGGAGATTGCTCCTGTCAGGGATGAAAATGCCCCTGATTCCGCAAGGCTTGAGGTTGCCCTTACGGTTCCGGCCGATATAGAGCCTGCCTACAAGGATGGTACCCTGATTTTGGCTTTTGAAAATCCTGAATCCCCGTCAGATGCTACTTTTACTGAAGAATCACAGGAAGCAGCCGCGCTTGAAGGAGAGACCACGACTGGTCCCGCTCCTTCAGAGGAGTCTCAGGAGGAGCCCAAGTATGTCGGGGAGAAAATATCCATTGACTTTCAGGATGCTGAGCTTACACATGTGTTCAGGCTGATAGCGGATATAAGCGGATATAATATAGTGGTCAGTCCGGACGTGAAGGGAAAGTTTTCGATGAAACTTGTTGACGTACCGTGGGATCAGGCCCTTGACATTATCCTGAGGAACTATGGTCTTTCGAAGATTGTGGAGGACAATATAATCAGAATCGCTCCGACCGCTGTGATGGCAAAAGAGGAAGAGGATATCGCGAAGGCGAAAGAATCACAGGAAAAGGCGGGCGATCTGGTAACGAGGATTTATCCGATCAATTACGCCTCTGTGGAAGATATAAAAAAGGCGATCGATGATGCAAAAATTTTGACTAAAAGAGGATTTATCAGTACAGATCCCCGCACGAGTTCGCTGATAATCAAGGATGTGGAGAGGAAACATGCGGAATACGAAAGCCTGATCAATGCCCTGGATGTTCCTACTCCGCAGGTCAATATCGATGCAAAGATAGTCGAGGTCAGAAGTGAACTTACAAAGGATCTCGGCATTCAGTGGGGAATATTCTGGGAGCCTCCTGACTCGAGGATGAGGATAGGAGGGGTACAGTCCCTGTCGCTTGGGCAAGGCAGCTTTACCAAGGGCATGACTGAAGATACGATAGACCTCGTTAATCCGCTCATGATAAATCTGCCTGCTCTTGTGGGGCCCGGCAAGGGCGGCAACATAGGGCTTGGCTATATAAACGCCGCAGCCACATTTGCTCTTGACCTCCAGCTTTCAGCCCTTGAGAGTACCGGTAAGGCCAGAGTAGTATCCAATCCGAAGATAACGACCAGCGACAACCAGGAAGCCAAGATCATGCAGGGAGAAAAGATCCCGTATCAGACCGTTTCCCAGGATGGTACGCAGACCCAGTTTATCGATGCATTTCTGGAACTTACGGTTACACCGCATATTACACCCGAGGGTACCGTGGTCATGAATATCGAGGCGAAGAAAAATGAGGCCGATTTCACGAGACAGGTGCTGGGTGTTCCTACCATAGCGATCAAGGAAGTGAAGACTCAGGTACTGATAAACAATAACGATACCCTTGTTATCGGTGGAATATTTACGACCGACGATACCCACAATCTTGAGGCTGTGCCCGGTTTTGCCGATTTACCGATTCTCGGCAGGCTCTTCCAGAAGAAGATAGATATCGGCAAGAAAAAGGAACTGCTCATCTTCATTACCCCCAGGATCGTAACGCCTGTCAAACCCCGCAGGTAGCAATATCTGTTATTTTTAATACGGCACGTGGAGCAATGATTCGCACCACGTGCTTTTTTATTGCGAAAAAGTTGTTTATAATATTCCCCGAATCATGTATTATTCTTTTTTGAAATCGTACAATGCCGGTTTCCGGCGGAAGGGTCAAAGTGATTAGGGTTATGCGGAATGTTTTCCAGAATTAGATTTCTTACCTCGGGTGAATCGCACGGGAAGGCGGTTTCCTGTATAGTTGATGGGTTCCCTGCGGGACTCACCCTGCAGGCGAGCCATATAGACCGCGAGCTTATCCGCAGGCAGGGGGGATACGGGCGGGGTGGCCGTATGAAGATAGAATCCGACCGTGTGGATATAATCTCCGGTGTAAGGCATGGAATGACGCTTGGTTCACCGATTTCGATGCTTATAATAAATAAGGACTGGGAAAACTGGACGGAGATTATGAGCCCTGAACCTCTCGGGCTTAAACCTCAAATCCCAAGTCTCAAACTAAAAACGATAACCCGTCCGAGACCCGGTCATGCCGATCTTGTAGGCGCTTTGAAGTACGGACACAGGGATATCAGAAATGTGCTCGAGAGATCGAGTGCCAGGGAGACGGCGGCGAGGGTGGCTGCCGGTGCCGTGGCAAAGAGATTGCTTGAAGAGTTCGGGATATCGGTAACGAGTTTTGTAGTGGAAATCGGTGGCGCTAAAATGCAGAGGTCTGTAGTAGGAGGGCTGAGAGCAGATGTAATTGAATCTCTGTCCAGGCGGGCGGAGAGATCCGAAGTCAGGTGCCCTGATGATAAGGCCGAGGCAAAGATGATAAGGAAGATCAAAGCTGCTCTCAAGAAAGGTGATACTCTTGGGGGCGTATTCGAAGTTCTCGTTGCCGGCGTGCCCGCCGGGCTTGGCAGTTACTGTCAGTGGGACAGTCGCCTTGAAGCCAGGCTTTCCTATGCGCTTATGGGAATACAGGCCATTAAAGGGGTTGAGATAGGATTAGGTTTTGAAATGGCCAGGCTGCCGGGCTCTGCGGTTATGGATGAGATTTACTATAGAACACAGAGGACAGAACACAGAGGACAGAATACAGAACACAGAACACAGAACACAGAGCACAGAACTCAGAGGACGGAACGTGGAGGCCGGACCCTGGAAAAGGGACTCCGGAAAACGGCTCCCGGCAAGTATTCCCTCGCAGGCGGGTTCTACAGGAAGACCAATAATGCAGGCGGTATTGAAGGAGGAATGAGCAACGGCATGCCCATCATCGTCAGGGCTGCAATGAAGCCTATACCTACGCTGCGAACCCCGCTTGCATCGGTGGATATTGACTCAAAGAAGAGATTCACGGCAGCGTATGAGCGGTCGGATGCCTGTGCCGTCCCTGCTGCCTCGGTCATTGGCGAGGCCGTCTGTGCCATCGTGATTGCTGATGCCTTTCTTGAAAAGTTCGGTGGCGACAGCATTGATGAGATTAGAAGAAATTATGAGGGATATCTGAAACAGATGAGAGAATTTTGATTGGGGTTAGTAATTGATAAGTGGTAAGTAGTAAGTGATCGGAAGTAGGAGTTTAAAGGGATAAGGCATGAAGATAGTACTCACGGGATTCATGGGAACAGGCAAGACCTCTGTAGGAAACGAACTGGCGAATCTTCTGGGATACAGGTTTGCAGATACTGATGACATTGTCGAGGAACGGGAGGGGATGCCTATATCTCTTATTTTCAAGAAAAAAGGAGAAGACTACTTCCGGTCTGTCGAGCGATCGGTCATCAGAGAAATATCGGCTGACTCGAGGATTGTGATTGCCACGGGTGGCGGTGTCATCAAGAATCCGGAAAATGTCATGGATCTTGCAAACAGGGGTATTCTTGTCTGGCTCCGTGCGGCTCCTGAAATCATATTGAAAAGGGTAATGCTTGAAGACGGGAAAAGACCGCTTCTTGATGTAGAAGAGCCGCTTGAAGAGATAAAACGTCTGCTTGAGGAACGCTTACCTCTTTATGAGCAGGCCGATCTGGCGATCGATACTGACTATATCACTCCAAGGGAAGCCGCGCTGGAGATCATGGACAGGTTATGTCTCGACGGCGATGAGGTGTATCTCGATCTTGCCGAAAGGAGCTACAGTATTCTTATCGGTAGCAGACTGATCAGTAAGATCGGCCTGAGAGTGCTTGGGTTCAGACCGTCGAGGGTCGCTGTTATCAGCAACGAGACGGTTTTTCCTCTCTATGGAGAAGCTGTTCTGAATTCTTTGCGGGATTACGGTCTTGAGCCTTATGTAATACTCGTTCCGGATGGTGAGGAATATAAGGATTTTCTCTGGGCGTACCATTTACTCGGAGAATTACTGAAAAGAAAATTTGACAGGCATTCGATGCTCATAGCCTTGGGGGGCGGTGTTATTGGCGATATAACCGGATTTGTTGCGTCTGCTTACATGAGGGGAATCAGGTACATTCAGGTTCCCACGACGCTTCTGGCCCAGGTGGACAGTTCCATAGGCGGCAAGACCGGCGTCAACCATCCGCTGGGGAAAAACATGATCGGAGCGTTTCACCAGCCGTCGCTTGTAGTGATTGATGTTGACACATTACGCACTCTGCCGGAGAGAGAGTTCAATGCGGGGATGGCTGAGATCATTAAATATGGAGTGATCCGTGACAGGCGGCTTTGTGATTATCTGAAGTCTGACAGAAACGGGATAGTCTCCCTGTCCCAGGGCATTATTGAGATTGTCAGACGGTCTTGCGAGATCAAGGCCGATGTAGTCACAAGAGACGAAAGGGAGTCCGGCCTGCGGGCGATACTGAATTTTGGCCATACGATAGGTCATGCGATAGAGACGGTGACAGGTTACACGAGATATCTTCATGGTGAGGCTGTGGCCATCGGCATGTGTGTTGCGGCTGAACTTGCCGTGAAAGCTGATATGCTTTCGGAAAACGAAGCTGCACTGATCAGGGAGCTTGTGGAGTCTTATAATCTTCCGGTCATGATCCCACGGGATTTGAAGTCTTCTGATTTGATTGAAGCAATGGTAATAGACAAGAAGGCAAAGGCAGGGAAATTAAGATTCGTGCTGCCTGATGCCATCGGTAGAGTGAAGATTGTAGATGATGTTGACAGGGATCTGTTGGGATCAGTCCTTGAAGCAAGCAGAGAGCAGTAGAAGAAGGCGCAAAAATGGATTCGAGACTGAAGATATTTTGCACAGTGGCCGAAACAGGAAGTTTTACAAGGGCGGCCAGAATCGTTCATTTGTCACAGCCTGCCGTAAGTTTACAGATTCAGTCGCTTGAAGAGCTATACGAAACCAAACTGTTTGACAAGACAGAGGGCAAGATCAGTCTCACTCCTGCCGGCAGGATTCTCTACGAGAGGGCAAAGGGTATACTTGAGCAGTTCACAGAGATCGAAAAAGAGATTAACAGGATAACGGGTACGATGAAGGGGGCGGTCAATCTGGGGGCCAGCACGACACTTGGCAACTACATACTCCCTTATATTATCGCCGAATTCAAAAAGATTCATCCAAAAATCAATATAAAGATGCATGTAGGAAATACTGCGAGCATTGAGAACCTGCTCGTGTCGGGCTTTATAAATTTTGGGATTGTGGAGGGGAAAATATCAAAGAGAAACATAACTGTCGAAAATGTGATGTCGGATCAACTCATGCTTGTGGCCCATCCTCGCCATCCCCTTACAAGGAAAAAGAGTGTATCTATCATAGACCTGACTACCGAGCCTTTTATTCTCAGAGAGGAGGGTTCCGGAACGAGACAGAAGATAGAGGAGTTTCTCAGGTATCACGGCCTGAGCGTGCGGGATCTGCATATAGTTCTGATTCTGGGCAGCACAGAATCTGTCAAGACGGCTGTAGAGACGGGCAGCGGCATTGCAATGGTTTCCAGGTGGTCTGTTAAAAAGGAACTTGAGAACGGGAGGCTGAAGATTATAAAACTCAAGGAAGGTGGGATATCCAGGACATTATCTCTCATATCTTCCAAGAAATACAGGCTGACCAATGCGGATAAGGAGTTTATTCTGTTTGTGAAGAATTTCCCCTACGAAACCCTGTGAGACTTGCAAATCCGAAATACTGAAGACGCCGGGGGGAAAGGCCGTTACATATCTTTTCTGCCTTCCAGCGACTTGGAGAGCGTCACTTCATCGGCAAATTCAATATCTCCCCCTATGGGCAGTCCATACGCTATACGAGTTACTTTCACACCAAAGGGTTTCAGCATCTGTGAAATATATTGAGCGGTCGTCTCTCCCTTTGTATTGGGATTAGTTGCGATTATGACCTCGGCCACATCACCGTTTTTTACACGCTCAATCAGCTCCCTGATCTTCAGTCTGTCCGGAGTTATGCCATCAATAGGTGACAGTGCACCCAGAAGGACATGGTAGAGACCGTTGAATGCCCTTGTGTTCTCTATTACAATCAGATTGCTTGGCTCTTCAACGACGCATATCGTCCCTCTGTCGCGGCGCTGGTCGGCACATATTGAACACAAATCGTTTTCGCAGATGTTAAAGCACTCTTTACAGAACCGGGCTTTTTCTTTCAGTGCCAATATCGCATCAGCTATGGCTGATGCTTCCTCATTGGGCATGGACATTATAAAGAACGCAAGTCGCTGCGCTGTTTTCCTGCCGATTCCGGGAAGTTTCGACAGCTCTGTAATCAGTCTTTCAACAACTCCAAGTCCCATCAGCCGAAAAGATTGCCCAGTCCGGGCAGATTGAGACCGCCGGTAGCTTTTTTCATATCCTCGGAGATCATCTGCTGGGCTCTCCGGAGTGCCTCGTTCACTGCGGCCATGACGAGGTCCTGAAGCATCTCAATATCATCTGGATTAACTACGTCCTTTTCGATCTTCAGCGAAACGATTTCCAGGGCTCCGTTTGCAGTGGCAACCACCATTCCGCCACCTGCAGATGCCTCGACGGTTTTCTTTCTGGATTCCTCCTGTATGCGGCCCATCTCCTGTTGCATCTTCTGGGCCTGTTTCATTAAATTGCCAATCATATCCTTGGACATAAATCCTCCTTGTTAAAGACGGAGCTGCATCTCTCAGCTTCCGCCGGTATCATCCTGCTGATCCATGCTTCCCTCATCAGGCAGAGCCTTGATTCTTACAACC
>CAZZGC010000038.1:0-2615 GCA_964653915.1 uncultured Thermodesulfovibrio sp. | reverse complement strand
ATCATCCTGCTGATCCATGCTTCCCTCATCAGGCAGAGCCTTGATTCTTACAACCGAACTGTTGAATCTTTTTAACGCCTCCTGAACGATCAGATCAGAAGAGGCTTCCGCTTTGATAGATGACGTTTTGTTTCCGTCGGCCGCATTTCCCGGGAGAGACAGTATCCTGAGTTTCAGGTTACGGCCGCTCAGTTCCCTGAGAATAGGTTTTATTTGAGAAGACTGTTTTTCAACAGATGACGCCAGAAAAGACATTCCTCCATTGAAACCAATCGATATCTCATCCTGTTTTATCTTGACAAACTTTGCCTCAGAGAGCTTGCAGGCAAGAAGGTGATCGCTTGACTCAATCCTCTCAATCAGTTTTTGCCAGATATCCTGATCGGTTATCTCCTGAGACGCCGGACTTTCAAATTCTGTTTTTTTTTGTATTCTGTCTCCTTCATGAGCATTAGTTGGAGGTGTCTCTGCCGGCTGGGCGTTTACTCCGCCATCGTCAAGTTTCTTTAATATGGTGTCTATGGAAACCATCCCTTTTATAAAGGATGTCCTCAGAATGCCAAGCTCGAGAATATAGCGCGGATTGAGTGCGCTTCTGAGTTCACCTTCTATCCTGAGGAGTTCAGAAAGAAGAAGCGTAAGCTGCTCCATGGCTGTCCCGGCAGCCTCTTTTTGCAAGACCTCGACTTCTTCACTGCTCATCTCGAGCAAGGCGTCTGCGTCACCGGAAATTTTTGCCATCGCAATATCCCTGAAGTGTTCAACCAGGTCCCTGGTGAACTGTCTGAGATCATTTCCATTATCTGAGAGATCTTTTATGATCGAAAGGCATCTTGGGATGTCAGCATTTATGATTCCATCGGTCATATTGCGAATTACATCCCTGTCAGGAAGGCCCAGGAGCTTCTGCAATTCATCCGCAGTTATCTCGTTGCTGAACGCGATAGCCTGGTCAAGCAGTGTGAGAGAATCCCGTATGCTGCCATCAGCAGCCCGGGCAATCATGTCAAGCGCCTGATCATCTATATTAATATTTTCTGTCTCAGCGATGTTTTTCAAGTGACTGATTATTACTTTTTTGGGAATCCTCCGGAATGCATGATGCTGGCATCTGGAAAGTATAGTAGCCGGAATCTTACGGGGTTCCGTGGTGGCAAATACGAATACTACATGCGGCGGCGGTTCTTCAAGTGTTTTCAGAAGGGCATTGAAGGCCGACTGGCTCAACATATGCACCTCGTCAATTATGTATATCTTGTACTTCCCTGATGATGGAGCATACTTTACCGTCTCTCTCAATTCGCGAACTGCCTCAACGCTGTTGTTTGATGCCCCGTCGATCTCTATTACGTCGACCGACGCTCCGTCGGTTATGGATTTGCAACTGGCACATTCGTTGCACGGGTCCGGGCCTTTTCCCGATTCACAATTGAGTGCCCGGGCGAGGATTCGAGCCGAAGAAGTCTTGCCAACACCGCGTGGCCCCGAGAAGAGATAGGCATGGGCCAGTCTGTTCACTGACAGAGCGTTTTTCAGTGTCTTAACTACGGCATTCTGCCCTATCAGGTCGTCGAAGCTGTTAGGTCTCCATTTTCTTGCGAGGACTATGTAACTCATAGTTTAGAGTTTAGAGTTTAGAGTTAAGAGGTATCAAGTAAGTGCTAAACTCAAAACTCTTGACTCTAAACTCCAGGTTAAGCGGCCAGGCCTTCAGGTAATCCTGCGGCACACGGAATAACCGCTTACCGTTGCTTCCTTCCGGACCTGGCGGGGTTCACAGCATCCCGTTGCACAGGGCCCAAAGGCCTGACCAATTTTAGAGTTAAGTGATAAGAGTTAAGAGTTAAGTAAATTGAAAGGTGATTTGTCTCTATAAACAAATCTACCCTTAACCCTTAACCCTTATCCTTTATCTCTTAACCCTATACTGGCGGAGAGGGAGGGATTTGAACCCTCGAGACGCTGTTAACGCCTACACGATTTCCAGTCGTGCTCCTTCGGCCGCTCGGACACCTCTCCAATATCAGTGTTAAAGGTAAATGGTAAAAGGTTTAAGGGTACAGAGGTGAATACCCTGCACCCGGACAATTTACCGATTTTATACTCTATACTTTTTCAGAGTAAACTTTCAAACAGATGACTGAATAACCGAGGTTTCCATACCGGATCCCTTTACGATTTTCACCTTATTCCTCTATCCCTCAACCTTCGACCCTATGCTGGCGGAGAGGGAGGGATTCGAACCCTCGGTCCCGATCACTCAGGACAACGGTTTTCGAGACCGCCCCGTTCAACCGCTCCGGCACCTCTCCATAGGCATGGTTGAGGGTTAAGGGGTTAGGGGAAGGGTATAAAGGATAAAATACCCCAACTCTTAACCAGTTTATACTCTATAATTTTTCAGCTTAAAGTTTCAAATACTCATGTCTCATAAACACCGTTGTCCGCTGCTTGTCATCAGGTGAGATGAATTCCACACTCCAAACTCTATACTCCAGACTCACCCCCTCTTTTGGTAGCGAAGAATTTCCTTAAAATTTCAGCACATTTGTCCGCCAGTATGCCTGATCTTACGGCTATCCTGTGATTCAGCACCGGATCAAATATAATCTGGA
>CAZZGC010000037.1:0-18619 GCA_964653915.1 uncultured Thermodesulfovibrio sp. | reverse complement strand
GAGGTCTGCAAAACCTCCATCCAGCGGTTCGAATCCGCTCGCCGCCTCCATTTAACTCAGGGTACAGGGATTAAGGCTAAGGGAGCAAAAGCACAAGTTATGCTCCTCTTTCCCGCTTAACGCTAACTCCACCTTTCAACCAAATTTACACTACTTTTGAACCACTTTTCTTCTACTCTTTGACAAATGATTCAAAGAGCTTATTGCTACAAAAGACATTCTTCTTGTCATTTCGATCCCGAGCTGTCGGGAGAGAAATCTTACACCAATCCTTGGGCCTTAAGATTCCTCACCCTCTACGGGGGATTCGGAATGACATATAACTAAACTCTTAACTCCAGACTCCCTTTCTCGCATTTCCCGCATTTCTCGCTTAACTCTTAACTCCAAACTCAACTTTTCAACCACATTTCCGCTACTTTTATACCACCGTTTCACTACCTTTTGACAATCAGCCAAGAGCAGCCTACCGCTTACTGCTTACTTCTTCCCGCCTACCAGTCACTTTCCTTTTCCCGTGTTGCCTGCGGTTTGGTTTATAGGCTAATATAAATCCCATGAAATCATATCGCTGTCTTATCGTGCTCCTTGTCATTCTGATTCTGCCCATCTCTTTCACGCGTGGCTTTGCAGAAGAAGAACAGCCGGCTTCCGCAGTCGACCAGGCGGCTGCGAAGGCCGCTTCCCCGGCCGACGAGTCAACTGACGAAGGCGTTACCCAAACTGACGGTCAATGGCTTGAAAAACTTCATGAGGCTTCGGACCTGTTCGAAGCAGGGTTGTCGTGCAAGGCGCAGGAGACCATAAACGATCTGATTGAAAAATATCCGGATTCGGCAGCGCCTGCCCACCTACTGCTGGGCAGGATACTCCGGGCGGCGGGCGATACGGAAAAGGCTGAAAGGGAATTTCGTGAGGCTGCAAAGATATCTTCTGTAATAGCCGACTATGCGTATATGCAGATTGTGGACCTCTATGCCGATAACGGGATATACGACAAGGTCATAAAAACCGTACGCCTGGTGAAAAACCCGCTTCTTCTGCAGGATGCTTCAAAGAACGAGATATCCGCCCTTATCGTTTCAGGGAGGGACAAAGAGGCTGTATCCGCGATTTACAAATACATAAAGCGCTATCCCGATGACTGGGAATCGAAACTGACATTTGCGACATATCTGGACAGTCAGGGCGATCTCAACGGCGCTGTGAATGTTTACAAGGACCTTTACATTCATGCTTCACCATTTGCCGACAGGGCATATGAGGCGTTGAAGATCCTCGAAGCTGAGCGCCTGACGGATGAAGAAAAACTTCAGCGGGCGGACAGTCTATATGCCAACGGGAACTTCATGGATGCCGAGACGGTCTATGCCGATGTACTCGATGGCCTGGATGCAGATCAGCGCACGAGGGTGACGTTCCGCATAGGCATGTGCCGGTTCTTGACCAAGCGCTATGACGAGGCCGCCGGGACGTTCGGTTTCGGCAGTAATCCCAAGTGGCTTTACTGGAGGGCCCGTTCCTATTACAGAAACGATGATATGAAAAACTTCCGGGCGGTGCGCTCGGAATTCGAGAAGAGATTCCCTTCCCATGCAAAACTGGCCCTTGTCTACCTGATGGAGGCAGATGAATACAGGAGGCTGGGCGATATGGCCGGGGCCGAGAAGATCTATCTCAAGGTTGCGGAGAAGTTCGAAAAAAGCCGGGAGGATGCCCTCTGGGGCCTGGTCTGGATGAATTACATGGCCGGCAGGTACGGCAAGGCGCTTTGGAATCTGGAACAGCTGCGCGAGTTCAAAGACAGCCGGGAATACTATAAATACCTCTATTGGGACGCAAGGGTGCGCGGCATTGTTGCGGCGCAGTGCGATGATGAAAAAAATCAGAAAGGGGTCGCTGATGAACTGTGTGGACGAGATGCTGATTCCTTTTTCAGGGACCTTCCGTCTGACGGAAGTTACTATGGTTATCTGATCAAAGAAAAGTCCGGGGTTTCAACTGAAGACCCTGTGCCCTCAGTCAGTGCCGTTCATAGGCCGGCCGGCGAACGATACGAGCGTATAGATATGCTGGCCGCGGCGGGGCTGCGTGATGAGGCAGTAAAGGAGATCGTTGATGCTATCAGGAATGCAGGCTCTGAGGATGAGCTTTTTTACCTCGGACAGAAGGCCATGTCTCTTGGAGAATACAAGAATGTCGTCATGTTTGCCGAACCGCGCGACGAGCCGGAGTTTCTGCCGTTTTCCTATCCTGATGTCTATAAGGAAGTCGTCTCCCGTGCCTCTGAAAGCGAGGGGCTTGATGCATTGCTGATAGAGGCACTGATGAGGGAGGAGAGCCGTTATGAGCGCGATGTCGTATCACCTGCCGGCGCAGTCGGTCTCATGCAGTTGATGCCTGCTACCGCAAGGCGTGTGAGCAGGTCAATGAGTATTCATCTTGACCCGTCCCTGGATCTTACAGATCCGGAGACGAACATTTTAATAGGCACACACTATCTTGCCGGACTGGTTGAGGAGTTCAAACTCGTTCCATTTGCCCTGGCTGCCTACAATGCCGGTGAAAATGCACTCAGGCGCTGGGTCGGCCGGTATTACAGGGATGACGTCCCCGAGTTTGTAGAAAACATTCCATATACAGAGACGAGACGTTATGTAAAGAAAGTGCTCAAGAGCTACTGGCAGTACAGGTATGTACGAGGGCAGGGGGGAGCGGTAGGGAGTAGGCAGTATGCAGTAAGCGGTATGCAGTAAGCAGTTGGGACATGGCGGTGCCCACCTCTTTACATTTCAGCTTAAATTTGATACCTTATGTCCTGATGCAGCAAAGGCTTTTTAATAGTAAGCAGGAGGATTCATCTTTGGATAAATTTCAGGTTCTTGAAGAGAAGATTGCGGCAGTAATAGAGAAGATAAGAGCGCTCGAGGGAGAGAACTCCTCGCTCAGGGAGCGAATTAGTGAACTCGAAGAGGCGCTGCAGATGAAGGACGAAGAGCTCAGGCAGGCAAAGGAAGATATGAAGAGAGTCGAGCTGCTGAAGAGCGATATAGACAAGCTTAACAGTGAGCGAGAGACTGTCCGTACACAGGTGGAGACCCTGCTGAAAGAGCTCGAGTCGGTAGAACTCTGAAAACGATGTTCTGAAAGAGGGCGTTATGCATTCTGTGGAAGTCCGGATACTCGGACAGAGCTATTCGATCAAGACGGAAGAGGAAGAAGACTACATCCGTTCTCTGGCCGCGTATGTGGATGAAAAGCTGCGCGAGATTTACAGTGCAATGCCCAATATCAATCAGACCAGGGCCACGGTAATGGCGGCCTTCGGTATAGCGGACGAGCTCTTCAAGCTGAAGGGCAGGCAGGAAGATATCGACAGGCTCATCGAAGAAAAGACGAGGATACTATCGGGGTTCCTCGACTCCTGATCGTTGCACAGCCGGCAACGGCCCGCCTTGAATAACTTTTACAAACATGATTTAATAAAACCGCATTGACCCATATTGTTCATTAATTGAGATATCCGGAGAGGGTATGTCTCAAAAACATATTGAATGCGATAGGTTAATTAAAGACGCATTTTTTGCCACACCTTCTCCGGATTCTTGAATGATGTGAGTTAAAACAGGCTGAAAGGGGTTTTTGTGGAGGAAAAGAACGAACTCATACAGGAACGGCTGAAAAAACTGGGACGTCTTAGAGATGCAGGAATCGATCCTTATGGAGAGGTCTTCGAAAGTGAAGACAGGGCCGCTGACATCATCAGGGCCCATGGGGAGAAGGACGGCGAGCAACTGAAGAGCGATCCCGTGGAATGCAAGCTTGCCGGCAGGATAATCTCACTGCGTAACTTCGGTAAGACTGCTTTCGCTCATATTCAGGATTCATCGGGCAGGATACAGATATATCTTGGTAAGGATACCATAGCAGCGCATGCCGATCTGTTCCGAAATCTGGATATCGGCGACATTATAGGAGTGAAAGGGCGTCTGTTCAGGACGAGGACGAATGAACTTACTGTTCAGGTGGAAAGTATGACGTTGCTCTGCAAGTCACTCAGGCCGCTTCCGGAGAAGTGGCACGGCCTGAAGGATATCGAGACGCGATGCCGCCAGAGATATGTCGATCTTATAGTCAATCCCCATGTCAAGGAGCACTTCATCAAGCGCAGCAGGCTTATCAAGCTGATCAGGGACTTTTTTGACGAAAGAGGTTTTATCGAGGTCGAGACCCCGATGATGCATCAGATTCCGGGCGGTGCGACGGCCCGGCCCTTTGTAACCCATCACAATGCACTTGGACTCGATCTCTACCTCAGAATAGCCCCGGAACTTTATCTGAAGAGGCTCCTCGTCGGTGGTTTCGAACGCGTGTACGAAATCAACAAGAACTTCCGTAATGAGGGGATATCGGCAAGACATAACCCCGAGTTTACAATGCTGGAATTCTACGCGGCGTACAAGGATTACAGGTTTCTTATGGACTTTACCGAAGAACTCATCCCGTTCCTGTGCAGGGAGGTTGCCGGTTCTCTGAAAGTCCCATTCTCGGATGGTTCCGGGGACGGGGCCTCGGAGATCGATTTTACGCCGCCGTGGCCGAGACTGAGCATGATAGATGCGATGAAGCAGTACGGCGTGGACGATGCGGTCTTCAGGGATGAAAAGAGCGCCAGGGAATATGCCCGTAGCAACGGTATCGAGATCGACGGCTCGGCATCTTACGGCAAGATTCTGGATGAGTTTTTCAAGATAAAGGTCGAGCCCAACCTGATTCAGCCTGTGTTCATTATCGATTATCCTGTGGAACTCTCTCCACTGGCGAGAAGGAAGCCAGATAACCCCGATCTCGTTGAAAGGTTCGAACTGTTCATTGGCGGCCGTGAGGTTGCAAACGCCTTTTCCGAGTTGAATGATCCGATAGATCAGAAGGCGAGATTCGAAGAACAGGTCGAGGCACGGAAGAGAGGCGACGAAGAGGCCGGCTTCATGGATGAGGACTTTGTCCGGGCACTCGAATATGGAATGCCCCCTGCAGCGGGTGAAGGCATCGGCATAGACAGGCTCTTCATGCTGCTTACCGATACGCATTCGATCAGGGACGTTATTCTTTTTCCTCAGTTAAGGCCCGAACAGATGAGGTGAGATGCTGATGCCCGTGTGCTACATCGACAGGTTGACCGGAGCTTTATGAAAGGTTCTTATCATTTTTTCGTTGCATTCCGTTATTTCAAATCCAAGAAGAAAAACAGGGGTATATCGCTTAATACTGCCATATCGATAGCCGGCGTTGCCCTCGGGGTCATGACGCTTATTACGGTGCTTTCGGTCATGAGCGGTTTTCATGCGGACCTTCAGGAGAAGATACTCGGCGTTAACGCCCATGTGATGACGCTCAGTTACAGGGGCCCGATTAAAGATTACAGGGAGCTCGTCAAGAAGATAAACTCCCTGCCTGAGGTCACGGACTCGGCCCCATTCATATACGGGCAGGTGATGGTCAGGGCCGGACGCCGCGCCCAGGGCATCGTTGTCCGGGGGGTGGACCCGTCCGTTGGCACGGCGACGACGGGCATCCTGAACGATCTGGAAGAGGGTTCTGTGGAGGGGCTGGAAGACGGGGACCTGCCGGGCATCATCGTAGGCAGAGAACTTCTCCGCAGGCTCGGGCTTTTTGTTGGAGATACTGTTGACATGATTTCTCCCATCAGTGAACCTGGCCCTCTCGGTATGATTCCGCGCATGAAGAAGTTCCGCATCGCGGGCTTTTTCGAGGCGGGGATGTATGAGTATGACTCAAGCCTTGCATTTATCAGCCTCAGGAGTGCCCAGGAATTTTTCAAAATGGGCGATGCCGTAACAGGGATTGAGTCGAGAATAAGAAACATATACAGTGCAAATGAAGTTGCCCGCTCGATAAGCCGGCTCCTCGATGTCCCGTATTACGCGCGCGACTGGATGC
Organism: uncultured Thermodesulfovibrio sp.; assembly: GCA_964653915.1. Classification (GTDB taxonomy): domain Bacteria; phylum Nitrospirota; class Thermodesulfovibrionia; order UBA6902; family UBA6902; genus CAZZGC01. Next base: position 12,658 of record CAZZGC010000037.1, on the reverse strand, counting down.
AGATGAACCGGAATCTCTTTTCAGCGCTGAAACTCGAAAAGATCGTAATGTTCATAATCCTTACCCTCATCATCCTCGTGGCATCTTTCAACATCATAAGCAATCTGATAATGATAGTCATAGAGAAGGGACGGGAGATCGCCATAATGAAGGCGATGGGAGCCACCAGGAGAGGCATAATGTCCATCTTCATGCTTCACGGACTCATCATCGGCATAGCGGGCACCATTGCAGGGGTGGCCGGAGGCTATATACTTTGCTATCTGCTGAAAACATACAGGTTCATAAGCCTGCCAGGCGACGTATATTATCTCGATTACCTTCCGGTCAGGATAGATATGTGGGACTTCATAACCGTACCTGTGGCCGCGCTGCTGATAAGTTTTATCGCTACACTTTATCCGTCATGGCAGGCGGCACGGCTTGATCCGGTTGAACCGTTGAGGTATGAGTAGGGAGATGGGGGGAGGAATTTGATGTTCAGGCTGATATTCAGAATGATCTCGCTGGTCATGTTCCTGCTCTTTCTGGTCATAGGCCTTGCCCTGTGGAAGGGCGGCGAGCCTTTCCGGTGGGTTGGTGAGGGGCTTGTGCAGATCGGAAGGGATGTGACGAAGTTCGGAGACGTAGTTGACGAGATCATCGACGGCGGCAAGAAGATAGGCAGGAACTATGACAAGATAAAGGAGATCATCGACAGTGAAAAATGATCTCCTGCACAGAGAAAGGAGCGGCTCGTGTCTGCTCTCGTGAGCGTGAGAGGGCTCAGCAGGAGCTTCCGTATATCGGGCAGGGAGCTTCATATTCTGCGTGATATAGACCTCGATATAATGGCAGGTGAGCTGACCGCCCTCATGGGCCCGTCGGGGGTGGGCAAAAGCACGCTGCTTCATATAATGGGCACGCTGGACAGACCCACAGCCGGCGAAGTGCTCTTTGACGGCAGGAATGTCTTTGAGATGAGTGAAGGGGAGCTTGCTCTGTTCAGAAATTCCACGGTGGGGTTTGTGTTCCAGTTTCATCACCTGCTCCCGGAGTTCAATACACTAGAAAATGTGATGATGCCGTCTCTGATAGCCGGCATTCACCGAAAAGAGGCGTATGATCGCGCTGCTGAGCTGCTTTCTGAGGTGGGGCTTGCCGACCGTTTTGAACACAGGCCCGGAGAGCTTTCGGGCGGTGAGCAGCAGCGTGCCGCCATGGCGAGGGCTCTGATGCCCGATCCCCGGATCGTACTTGCCGATGAACCTACCGGCAACCTCGATACGGCAACGGGCGATGAACTGTTTGATCTGATAGAGAAGATAAACTCGCAGGGAAAGACATTCCTCATAGTGACACACAATGAAGCGCTTGCCTCGCGTTGCCGCAGGGTGATCCGCATCAGGGACGGCCGGATAGAGGGACAGTGAAGAGTAAGCAGTAAACAGTAGGCAGTAAGCAGTAAACAGTAAGGGCATGGCGTGCCATGCCCTTAAGCGGGAAGGGCGGGAAAAGGACAGTAGGCGGTAGGGACGCCCGGCTCGGACACGGAAACCGGTAAGCAGCCCCCTTGCTGAAGCGAAGTGAAAAAAGTAAACTCATGATTAACAGACTGTCGGAGGAGACATTCGAGATGTATCTCGAACTCATGGCCGCGCGGTCGCCGGTTGATCTCAGCAGAGTCGGCTTTGTGGACCCTTACGGCATCGTTGGCGTACTTGAGGCTGGCAGGCTTTATCAGTCACGAGGAGTCAAAAAGGAGCTGGTACTGCCACGCTCCGAGGATGTCCTTCGCTACATGGATAGGATGGATTTTTTCAGGTATGCGGGACGTTACTACATCATCAGGCCGGGGAGGCCGAATCTCTCATCAAGATATCTGCGGAGGTCTTCATCCGATGTACTGCTTGAGATTACTCCCATAGAAAAGTCTGATGACATTCATTTTATCGTAGGCAAGGTTAGAGAGAGGGCGCGAATGATCTTGCAGAAGCATCTGAACTATGATGAGAAGACCGTAAGCGAATTCATCGTTGCGCTCTCCGAGATATGTCAGAATATCATAGAGCACAGTGATAATATCGGCTTTGTGGGGATACAGAAATACCGTTTCAGCAGGATCGAAAAGAATGTGGTGAAGATTGCGGTCATGGACCTCGGCAGAGGCTTCCGGGCTTCGCTGAGCGAGCGTATCAATGTAGGCAGCGACAGTGATGCCATCGAAAAAGCGATGTTTCATGCTGTCTCGCGGCATCCGGACAGGGGCAGAGGACTGGGTCTTGCCGCTGTCAGGAAGTTTGTCAGCGACTGCAGCGGCAGATTGTCCATTCGGTCCGGCAGCGCCCGCCTGTCTATATTGCCGGACTGGTCGTGGGGCAGGGAAAGGGAAGCGGGGCTGCGGGAGTTCCCTGGTTCCCAGATCGGAATCATGCTTCCGAATATCTGATAATTTCACTACATTCACTTTTTTCTTGACAAATAAAATCGTTTATGATTCAATTGATTCAATTGAAAACATATTATATGCGAATAATATCAAGCAATATTTGATTTTTGTGAGTGATGGCTGCATACAGGGACATAAGGAATGATTGTTGTGACCCGCTCATCGAGAGCGAGGTTTCGATACCTGACTGTGATTTCGTCTGTGAAGAATGCAAGGGGCTTTTTGACTGCAATGTGATTCTGGAGTTTCATGAATTCTGGGACGTACTGACTGCACGGCACAGATCGCAGTTCGGAGAAACCGGAGACAGGCCACACTGATTGTGGTTATTATTTATATTTTGAGTGAAAGGAGGAGGGCTTATGGCAGTCGTTAAGACGGAAACAAAGGGAACCGGCAAGGTCAGAATGGATGACAATACGAGGCGGCTTGATGCTGTAAAGAGGAATTTTGCACTCAGCTTCAGCCGTGGCACTACATTTGCGCGTTCGGCGGGCACCGGTGCCGGTCTGAAGAAGAAGTTCAGCAGGAACTGATCGGGTTCCGCCTTGCAGGCATCTATCGATTCTGAAGTACAGCCTCAAGTTTTAGTCCATGAGTATCTATAGACTTGACATCCTTGTCAGGGAAGTCCTTGGAAACGGGTCCTCTGATTTAGTTACGAGGCCGTCCGGCCGGATTATCAGAAAGCGCATCGAAGACAATCTGCTTAATGAAAAAGACGGTGAAGCCGTAATGCTTGATTTTTCGGGCATAGGTATTATTGACTATTCATGTGCGGATGAAGTCGTGGCAAAGCTGATTTCCAGGCTTCTGGCCGGTGAATACGGAGACAGATATATTCTACTCTCGGGGCTCAATGAAAATCAGAAGGAGAATATTGAGGTTGCACTGGAAAGAAAAGGGCTGGCCGTTCTGGCCGTCACCTCATCGGGGGAAAAGATGCTCATGGGCACACTTAATAACTATCTGCTCAGGACTCTCGAGGCGGTCATTAGCAGAAGGACTCTGACGGCCAAGGATCTTTCGGACATGATGAACCTTGAGGCCAACACAAGTGGCACGCGCCTTTTGAATCTCTACAAAAAGAGGCTTGTCAGGCGAACTGAGAGCGGTTCAAAGGGCGGAAGACTGTGGACTTATGAAAGTCTTTGACCGGCATGATGCAAAGGTGCGATTATGAAACTATATCTTGTACAGCATGGACGGGCATTGAGTAAAGAGGAAGACCCTTCACGAAGCCTGTCCGATGAAGGAATTTCCGATATCAGAGAATCGGCGGAATTGTTGAATTCAATCGGTATAAGGCCGGCTGAAGTACATCACAGCGGCAAGATGAGGGCTCTTCAGACCGCTCAGATCATAGCCGAACATCTGAAAGTTGACCTGCCTGTTATTCAGAGCGATGGCCTGTCTCCAATGGATGATCCCATGATATGGGCTGAAAGGCTGAAGGAAACTGACCGGGATCTTATGCTTGTGGGACATCTGCCGCACCTTGCAGCTCTGGCAGGAGTTCTTATATGCGGACGACCGGACAAGGCTCCTGTCGTGTTCGCCATGGGCGGAGTGCTCTGCATCGACCGGGATGAAGAGTCCCGCTGGGCAGTTGACTGGTTTGTAAAACCGGGACTTATAAGGAGACAATGAAGACCGATATTATATTCCTGTCGGCAGGGCTGCTTATCGGCGGTGCACTCACCTGGCTTCTCTGTTATCTGTTCTATTCAAAAAAGAATGCGGTGCTTGAATCCGGCAAAAGGAGCCAGGATGCCGTCAACGAGGAGTTGCGCAACCAGATAGAGACGCTGAGACAGGAGGCTGCAAATCTCCAGAACGAACTGAACAACGAATCGCAGCTACGGGCCGCTGTAGAGGCAAGGTATCATGAGGCAGAGAAGAATTTTCAGGCGATTGAAAAGAAGATGCTCGATCAGTTCAGTTCCCTTTCCCTTGAGGCCCTGTCCAAGAACTCGGCCGAGTTTCTGAAGCTTGCTGAAGAACATCTGAAGTCCCAGTCGGTGGAAGGGACAAAGGAACTGGAGCACAAAAAGAAGCTTATAGAAAAGAGCCTTCAGGATATGGACAGGACACTGGCCGATGTCAGGCAGAAGATCGAGGATGTAAGCCGCGGCAACGTAAAGGTCTCGTCGCTCATGGAAAATCACGAGAAGGTAACGGCCAGACTCCGTGAGACCACAGAGCATCTGAGACAGGCCCTGGCCAGTTCCAAGAAGCGCGGCGAATGGGGCGAAAGGATGGCCGAGGATATTATAAATCTTGTTGGAATGGTTGAAGGAGTTAATTATGTAAAGCAGAAGACTCTTGAAGGATCATCGGGAAGGCCGGATTATACCTTCTTTTTGCCTAACAAGTTGAAGATAAACATGGATGTAAAGTTTCCTCTGGATAACTATGTCCATTACCTTGATGCTGATAATGAGAATGAACGCAAGCGCTTCAGGGATGAACTGGTCAAAAATGCGAGGGTCATGATCAAGCAAGTTACAACCAGAGACTATATTAATCCGACGGATAATACCGTTGACTATGTGATAGTTTTCATACCCAATGAGCAGGTCTATAGCTTTATTCATGAATCCGACTCCGGGATAATGGACGAGGCGCTGAGGCAGAAGGTCATAATGTGTTCGCCCTTTACTCTTTATGCTGTTCTGGCCGTAATACGTCAGGCGGTTGAGAATTTCAACTTCGAAAAGACCGCCTCTGAAATCGAGAAGCTTTTATCTGAATTCTTCAAGCAGTGGAAGGCCTATAAGGAAAAGTTCAAGGCAATGGGCGATAAGCTGGATGCCGCCCGCAAGGAATATGATGTTCTCGTAACGACAAGAAGCAACATGCTTGAAAGGCCTCTGAAGAAGATAGATGATCTGCGCAGGCAGAGAGATATAGTTATAGAAACTGATGAAAGGGGAGATGGGCCTCTGGTCGAATAAGGGGCACCGGAGAAGCCTGCGGTAGCGGGTTCAGTATATATGAAAACATCAGGTCTTGATATCCAGACAATAATATGGAAAAGGAGGGCAGGATGGAAGAAAAACTCAGCCATGAGGAATTTGTGAAAAAGGCTATCGTAAGTCTCAGAAAGGATGGTTACAAGGGGATTCATACAGTCTATTCCGGATTCAACAATGCCTTCAAGAAGTATTTCGAGGGCGAAGATCCGGTAAAGGTAACCAATCAGCTTGCTCAGGAAGGCAAGATCGTTATCAGGCCCGTAAAGGGGGGGGTTATGTTATATCTGCCCGAGGATGTTGACAAGCCGAAGGATATAGGCGATGAAGCACTGAAGAAGATGGGGCTTGAATAGAGTTAGCGCATACCACACATACTACCACACCACTTACTTATGAGCATCCGTGAACAGACAGAAGAGATAGAGAGGAATACGCTTCATCCCCGGGCCTGCCTGAGTTCGATGAGCAGGGGCAGACTCAGGAAGGAGCGTGAGGGCGAGATACGCACCTGTTTTCAGCGGGACAGGGACAGGATCATTCATTCGAAATCCTTCAGGAGACTCAAGCACAAGACACAGGTGTTTCTCGCGCCGAAAGGAGATCATTACCGCACTCGTCTGACACATACGCTGGAGGTCTCCCAGATTGCCCGGACCATTGCAAGGGCGCTGAGGTTGAACGAGGATCTGACCGAGGCTATAGCACTCGGCCATGATCTGGGGCACACACCTTTCGGACATGCCGGAGAGGATGTCCTGAAAGAGATATATCCCGGCGGATTCAACCATTACAAACAGAGTCTGAGAGTGGTTGACATCCTGGAAAGAAACGGCAAGGGACTCAACCTGACCCAGGAGGTGCGGGAAGGCATAGTCAAACATTCAAAAGGCAAGGGAGAGATATTCTCATCCAGGGGCATGAGCAAGACCCTTGAGGGACAGGTGGTGAGGATATCGGACATCATCGCTTATGTGAACCATGACCTGGACGACGCAGTTCGGGCCGGAGTTATTAAGCGGTCGGCAATACCGGAGAATATCGGTAAGCTCGGCGATACACACGCCAGACGTATAGACGGGATGGTCAAGGATGTTATTTATTGCACTCTGGACTCGGATATGAAGGAGATATGCATGAGCCCTGAGATTCAGGAGCTTACGTGTGCTCTAAGGGATTTTCTCTATGAGAATGTCTACGAAAGTGAATCCTCGAAGAAAGAATTCAGGAAGGCGAGGAAGGTGCTGCTTGATCTTTATGAGCATTATATTGATCATTCCGAAGAGATTTTCAGAGAGTTCCCGCGTGATGCTTCAGCAGGCAAGGAACAACTTGTATGTGATTTCATTGCCGGCATGACTGACAGGTTCGCCCTGATGATGTATGAAAGGCACTTTCTGCCCCAGCCGTTGCTGGAATTCTGATGGGGTCTTCAGTCAAGATTCGGCTTGACATCGTTGATATGTCCCCTTATAATTTAAAAAAAATCTCAGGAGGGCGGATATGACAAAGGCGGATTTAGCTGACAGACTATATGAAAAAGTCGGACTTCCGAAGAAAGAGGCCACGGCGGTCGTCGAGACTCTTTTTGATACGATGAAACAGATACTCTCTGAGGGGGAATCGATAAAGATTACGGGGTTTGGAACATTCCTCGTCAGAAAGAAGGATTCGCGGCGGGGAAGAAATCCGAAAACCGGTGACGAACTTGAAATAGAGCAGAGAAAGGTGGTTACATTCAAGCCAAGCTTGCAGTTCAAGGCCCTTGTAGAGAAGGTATGACCCATGGCATTAGTGTCACAAAATAGAAAAATTAATACGGACAAGCTCTTCTATAAAATTGGGGAAGTCAGTGATATCGCCGATCTGGAACCCCATGTACTGCGGTACTGGGAATCGGAGTTTCCTTTTCTCAAACCGAGGAAGAACAAGACGGGCCAGCGTGTTTACTCGCGGAAGGATCTCGAACTTGTCCTGCAGATAAAGGATCTCTTGTATAAAGAGCGTTACACGATTGCCGGTGTAAAAAAGAAATTCACAAGCCGGCGGGAAAAGCCGACTGTATCCGCCCAGACGATACAGAATGTAAAAAAGAAGCTGAAAGAGATACTCAATACCCTGAACAAGGATGTAGTAGTGAGTCATAAACTGCGTATGACGGCTGACAAGGAAGGCAACTCACAACTGCCTTTTTAGTCCTCCGCGGCCGGAGCCTTCTGTAGACGGTCTATAATATCCGATTTGGATAATAAGAAAGAGGAATACTTTATTTCGTGTTTTGTGCTTAAATATAACAATCGGGGCGTAGCGCAGTCTGGTTAGCGCACTCGCTTGGGGTGCGAGAGGTCGGCCGTTCGAATCGGCTCGCCCCGACCATCTTTCCCCCTTAATAATCAATCACTTACACAGTCTGGCTAACTTTTCCGATTCAACCGACCAAATTTTTGGTCGCGATTTGGTCGCGACTTGGTCGCAAGTCGGTAATACGTTATTAAAGCGACTGGTCGCTTCGAACGTATCAAGGAGGATCGGAGATGTCAGTTTATCGCCGAAAAAATCGCAAAGGATGGTATGTAAACTTTGTTTGCAACGGCATCCGGATAAACCGCTTTGGAGGCAGGACAAAGAAAGAAGCTCTGGAACTGGAATGGGAGATCAGGAGAAACGTCGCTCTTTATGGCGCGGCGTCCCCTGACGCCCCTGAGGAGTCTAAATCTCATGATGATATCCTCTTCGGTTCGGTTGCTGAAGAATATCTTGAGTACGTCAGGGATACAAAATCTGCAAGGACATATGATCTGGAAAGCGGGGATTACAGGAATCATCTCGAAGAATATTTTTCCAATATGAGGCTATCCGAGCTGTCAACAGACATAATTATGGACTTTCAGGCCCGTAAAAAGAAGCAGGGATACGCCAACAGAACAGTCAATATACATGTCGGCCTTGTGCGTAAAGTTTTGAAATTTGCTATAGACAAGGGATACATCGGGAATATCAGAATTAAGTTTCCGATGCTGCGAGAGGCAAAAAAACAGCATGCATTTCTCAATCCCAAGGAATATGAAAAACTTAAGGACTATCTTAGCTACGATTTAGCTTTGAAGCGAGTGGTATTTGCCAGAAATACCGGGATGAGACCGGCGGAGCTTACTTATTTGACATGGTCGGACATAGACTTTGAACTTCGAATAGCAAATATTCAGAGCAAAGAAGAATGGAAAATAAAAACGGATGAGGAGCGGACAATCCACCTCAACGATGTTGCCATGCAAGTTCTCAGAGAACTATACCCAAACAGGAAGAGCAAGTGGGTATTTTCTAACACGGACAGACCTGTCAAATCTATTCGCAGAGTATTGTCTACAGCGGCGAAGAAAGCAGGGCTCGGGAAAAAGGTCTCTCCTAATATGTTGCGGCATACATTTGCCACTCATGCTCTTTGCAATGGAGCGGATCTGAATTCATTGATGGCCATTCTGGGGCACAAAAATATTGAAACGACAAACAAGTATTTGCATTCCATACAGGAAAGCCAAAAGCGGACGGTCAAACTACTGGAAGATGATTCGTACTGCAAAAAACGTCTTTGTGACGCCGACAACATCCTCCATATGCGCAAGCACAATGATGCGCATCAGCAGTAAAAAATTATGTCCGGTCTCTTTTAGCTTTGAGACTGAGCCTGGCCAGTTGAACGATTCTGTTACGGGTATTTGGGCTCGCATAATGCCGGTTATGGCTCTTCTGGATCGATTTCCGGGCCAGATATTCGAGGTGATCCATTACGTGCTTCAGGAAAAAGCGTCTTGGCCTGCCGAAAGATCCCATTGCCCGGGCGTGATAGTTGATGAATTGGCGTGTCAGATTTAGTTCATTCATGAGGTAATCGTCAGTAACGATGATGTCCGGAATCTGTTTTTCGTTTTTTTCTGTCTGACTCATACAAAATCCCTCCTTGATGAAAATATTCTTAATTCTTTATTACCGGCCGGACTAGTCCGGTATGGGAAATGAGACATTGACCGATAGCAGCCTGATCTGCCCCCTCCGTCGGTAATACATAGTCAGGGAGCAGTAGTTCCCCAAAATCTAATTTAAGGAGGGATTAAATGAATAATCCAAAGTATTACACGCAGTGGACTATCAAGGCATTAGAGGCGGCGGAGATTATATCGGAATTGCCGACATTCTACCAGCAAAAGGCGCTCAAGCTTATATTTGAGCGAATAAGCGAGGAGCAGGTGATGGAAATCTGCAAGCGCATGCTTGTCCAGCTCTGTCCGCAGCTTGAATTTGTCCTATTTGAGAGTGCTGTCGTGGAGATGTTTGCCGACGACAGTGAGATTACGCCGGAGTTTGCGGCTGAGTACTACTCCAGGAATCGCTACATATCGCCTAAACGGAAGGTAAAGCTTGAGTTGATAGCGAGATTGATTTTAAAACATCTGGAGTCATCTCTTGCCCGGCAAAATAAGCGAAAGAAGAGGGAGTAGCTTTTCTCTCCACTTTTTTCATATGATGATGCCAAATGGCAGGGAGGCTATATTTACAGATTTATCCTGTCGTAACCGTGACAAGCAACCATTTTCGCCATTTTTGCCAATTTTGACGTTTTTGCCGGTTGTCCCGCTTACGATCGTTTTAGTCGTAACCGGGACATCCATAACTTTTGCCTGTTTTCGTCATTTTTCCCTCTTGTCCCGCTTACGATCGTTTTGGTCATAACCGTGCCAACTGTAACTTATGCTCATTTTCGCCGTTTTCGGATTTTATCACGCTTACGTTCATTTTGGTCGTAACCATTACAAGGGCCGATTTTGGCTATTTTTGCCATTTTTGACGTTTGTAATGGTTATGACAGGTTTCACATATGGATGCTTACCTCCGTTTTCATGGCTCTGTTTGTTCATGTGGTGCGATCCTTCAGCACTGTTGACAACAAGAAAGCAATATAAAACCTCTATCGGTCCTAAGTAGAAATCCCTTAACCCATTGATTTATAAGCATTAACAATTATTGCTAATAAAATCACAATAATTGTGATTGTTAGTAATTTCCCCAAATTTTATGAGGAGTTAGATTTGAGCATATCTAAACAAATAGAACTAAATAGGCTCTTTTTCCTATCTGCTGGGGGTAATACATAAGTGAAAGCTTTGCTTTCGTAATTATCCCCCAGAAAGGAGGTGAGCCGGAAAATGAGAGAGATAATAGGGGATCCGATCGCCGATGAGCTCAAAAGCGCGGCTTTGCGCCTGGCGAGGCTTTCTGAGTCTTATCAGAGGCTGTTCATCGGGTATTTTGTGAGCCACCTTCCTGAATCGAGGAAAAAACGCCTGCTGGACGCCTTTTTGTTCGCGATGTACCCCGAGAAGCGCTGGCATAAGATCGAATCCTGGATGGAGAGACGGTTCATCAGGGATATGAGCATAACGCCGCGCAAAATGGCATCCATATGTATGGGCACAATGCGAATCAACACGGTAATGGCGCCGAAATTCATATCCCTTGCCAGAAAGGTGAAGAAGCGTCTTTCCATGAAACACGAGCGCCAGACCAAAAAACTGCTTGAAGAGAAACACAACAGGAGGGAATAAGTATGCTTGAAAACTTTAAGGAGAAGGAAAAGAAGATGAAGGACCAGCTGCGGGAAGAAATCAACATGAGTGCCCGTGATCTTAAGATGATGGAACTCTGGAAGGCCATTGAGGGCCTCTGGAATCTGATGAATGTACACGGGGGGCAGCCTTCCATATCACCCCGCGCACATGACTCGGAGGCAAAGAATCTGAAGAGAATAAAGCATCTGCTGACAGAAGTGCCCGTCAGATACCATTCTTACAATGTGACGTTGCACTTCATCGAGAAAATCAGAAGAAAGTCGTACTACACCATGGATCATCATAAACCCATAGGTCTGGTAGTCGGGTTCGGCCATGACGCGGGCAAGATCCCCGCGGTCAGGGAATCGGTGACAACTGGAGCACATGAACACCAGCAGATCAGTGCCTCATGGCTTCAACCTTATCTTATGGAAGCCTTACCGCTTGTTGCGAAAAAAATCATTGATACAATTCTGCACCATCATACCTTTACCAGAGACGAATTCACCAACATGCTTAAGGAAGCCGATCATCTGGCCCGGCAGGAAGAACTCGTCCAGCTCACAGGAAGCAGTGTGATTCCGTTCGTGGAGTGGTTTGACGCAGATGAGTTCTATCGCCGGCTCATGCCACATATAAATTATGCCCGTGGCCCTCTCAAATGGAAGGCTTGCACATGTAAAGGGATAATTTACAGCAGACCTCAATTCCTCTATGAGCTTCTTAGGGAAATGAGCCACGACCTCGGCGCCATGGATATCCGGTTTATGAGTGACTGGTACAGGAATGAAGCCCTTATGAGCCTTGTTCGTCATTTGAGAGGCATGGGCATGATCCCCGACCATCTGGACGACAATCACTACGCGCGCACTTATGACGTGTCGTTTCAGACGGAAATGCACTACAAAATTGCACTTACTCCTCTTCATCCGCCGATGTTTTATCCGATGCTTGAAATCGAAAAGAGGAAGATCGGGATACTGGAGCTCATACGCCTCGTCTGGCCGACCAGGAGAGAGTTCGGGGGAGACTCCGGATGGGGAAGTTGGGGAAGTTATTGACAAGGCCCGCAACCGCATAATGGCGGTGAATATTGTGCAATACCGGGCGGAGAGACAGCCTGGGGCGATTTCATTTCCCCCTGCTGTCCCAGCTTTGACCGGTAACCGGAACAGGAACGCAGATATGCGTTCATCTAAATGGAGGTTGATATGAAAAAGAACAGAAGGGTGAAGTTTACGTTTTTTCTTGATCCGGACAACCCGACCGAAGCGGAACTGTTGGGTATCCTTTCAACAAAGACCAGGAAAGCTACTCACATCAAAAATGCGCTCATATACTACTTCAAAGTCCTTGAACGAATGTCGGCCTCATATGCTCCTGAGGGATCGGCAGATGAGTCGAAACGTGCCGAAGCCGCCGCCACTCAGCTTGACAGCATTGATTTGAACAATGCCTTTGCCGACGCATTTAAGCCGTTTGATTAGAACGCAATGAGCAGGGGCTGAGACCATCTGCTTTATATGTACTGCTGCAAACAGGCTTTTTCATGTGGTGTATGTGAAATACACACAGAGGGATTTTGTGTGTTCAGGGCCGCTGGTTTTCTTGTCCGGATTCAACTATAATGTATATATACATCAAGGAGA